>CAYMFZ010000322.1:0-6775 GCA_964389585.1 uncultured Pirellulaceae bacterium
TCTACTTTTTCTTCCGATACCTTAATTGGCGAAGCTTTTTTCAAATAGCTCATACGTCTTTGTGTTGACCAAGGGAATCGTTCGCCCGATTGCCCTAATTGACCGCATGTTGCTTTCCAACACCCAAGAGAATTCCCACTCTTCAAACGCGTCATACATTTCGACAAGCTGTAAAATCAGCAGCATCGCAACGCCTTTGTTGCGATAGTTTTCATCGACACCCAGCGCGATCACGCGAGACTTTGGCGTCCGCTTAAGCAGCCTTGGCATCTGCAGCATCCGCAACCAATCCCACCTACCTTTCGCCCGTTTGAGCGCCCAGTTTACGTCCGGAATCGTAACGATGTAGCCAACCAATTCACCGTCCCAATACGCGACGTGAATCTTGTCGTATTGAATCACCCGACGTAGATTCTTAACCATGAACGCAAGTTCGGCTTTGGTCAGCGGAACGAAGCCCCATCCCTCCGAGCGAACGACATTGCCTAACGCGTTGACCTCACGCATCGTTTCTTCAAAATTCGAATCGTTGACAGGGCGCAATTCGATTTTTGGATACCGTTTTAGGATTCTTGCTTCTGCCGATCGCAATCTTTCCCAATTGTCTTCGGAAGTCTTGTGTTCTTCAGCTCGAAACCGAAAGGCGAAAAAGCGTTGGGCGACCGCCAAACCCGCTTTTTCAAGTTGCTCTTTGTAACGCCGTTTCGAATAGCCCATCATGATCATTGGCGAATGCTCGTTGCCATCAACAACCACCCCAAAATCACTTTTCATGGAAGGATTAACTGGGCCTCGCATGGAATCACAACCATTCTTCTTAAGCCATTCCGCCGCCGCAGAAATCAGCTCGTCAACGACAGCTTGATCGTCAATCGCTTCGAAGAAACCGAAAAAGCCAACGCGATCATCGTTGTGCTCGTTGTGCATGACATCTTTGATCGCGACCACTCGCCCGACGACAGTGGAGTCGCGGTAACAAACAAACATTTCGCGGGTCGCATGCTCGTAGAACGGATGCTTGTCGGTATCAAGTTGCAATCGCTCCATGGACTGAAGCGGAAACACAGCGGCGGGATCGTTGGTGTAGAGCTTTTTCCGAAGCGAAAAAAAATCGCGAACCTGTTTCTGATTCGCGACTACTTCGATTCTAAGCGAATCAGCTCCTGTGGAGTTCTTTTGACTCATCGCAAATCAGTGAGCTGAGCCATTGGAGCTCGCAGCACCATTGGCAGCCGCCGAAGCCTGGGCCGAAGCCGCAGTTTTCGCAGCGACTTTGCTGGCCGCAGCGACATTCCCTTCAAGCAGTGGGATCTTTTTCGAGACATCCACAATCGCTTCGACCAACCGTTGCATATCGGCCGGCGTGTGCAAAGCACTAGTTGTCATTCGAATGATCGACGTACCGTAGGGAACCGCAGGATACATGACGGGATTCACGATGATCTTATGCTCTTCCATCAGCATTCGAACTGCAGTCAAAGCCATCGCACCTCGCGTGTAAATCGAAGTGACAGCGCCCTTCGGATCGCCAATGTTGAAACCGGCCTCTCGTAAACCACTTCGAAGCACGCCGATGTTTTCCCAAAGCTGATGGCGACGCTCAGGCATCGACTGCATCAGCTCAAGCGACTTAATCGTGGCGTTCGTGATGCAACCAGGTAGTGCTTTTGTCAGCATGAATCCTGGCGAAACGAACTTAATAAAGTCCAATGCTTTCTTGCTTCCACAAACGTAGCCCCCGAATGTGCCGAACGATTTCGCAAACGTTCCACCATGAAGTTCGACTTCATCTTCGACGCCAAAATGTTCTGGAGTTCCACGACCGTTCTCACCCAAGACACCTGTGCCATGAGCATCGTCAACAAACAATTGCGCGTTGTATTTGTTCTTCAACTCAACCAATTCTGGTAGTGGAGCTAAATCGCCAGTCATTCCATAAACGCCATCTACCGCGATCATCTTCGGCTGCTCAAGCGGACACGCCTTTAGCTGAGCCTCAAGATCGTCGAGGTCGTTGTGCCCAAACCAACTCGCTTCGCCCTTACACAACCGCGCACCGTCATGAAGACAGCCATGAGCGTAGGCATCAACAAAAACTCTTTCCTTGCGACCAACCATGCAAGCAATCGTTCCCGCCATCGCGCCAAGGCCAAGATTGAAAACAAGGCTTGCTTCTGTTCCCCGAAACGCGGCAAGCTTTTCTTCCAGCTCAAGATGCATGGACGTGTTACCCGTCAGAGGTCTCGCACCGAGCGGCGTTCCCACTCCGTTCTCAGCACAAACTGTCGTCGCGGCTTCGACGACGTCTGGGTGAGTCGCCAATCCAAGGTAGTCGTTGGTCGCGATCTGCAAATACTCGACACCATCGAGCTTCACATTTGGCAAACAGTTCGTCACTGGAAACTGACGGAAGAAAATATCGGGATCAAAGTGATCTCCGGCAACTTTTTTCATGCGGGTCCAAAACTCGTCGCACTTATCAAAAATGTCTGGCATGAAAAAGTCTTTTTAACTGCTAGGGAGAGAGAGTAAATTAGTAGAAGGCTTTCAGCGGTTGGCAATCTTTGTCAAACGCTTTTGGCTTTCGAATTCAGGGGAATCGTTCCAATCCAAGGTCGAACAAATCTTTGCGGAAAAGTCTCAAAAATCGACTTCGTATTTCGTCATTTGGCTTGGATTACAGCCAGACAAGTCTACTGAGAAACCCACTTTTTGCAACGCCATTATCTTTGCCAACGGCGGCTTTAGCAACTTCATAGTGGACTAATGGATGACTGATTTGGCAACTTTGCCGCACAACCTAATCACGACGTGATGTTTTCAAAGGCTCAACTGTTTTGGACGGCGATGCCGGTTTTGACTGAGGTTCATCTAATCGTTCATTTGGACTGCCATCTGGCTGCCTTAGGGTTGGATTCGTTTGTGAGGTTTTGGGAGTACGAACTTTCTTCAGGCGAAATAGTCGCCCGGCTGGTCCCGCAAGGATCGCGGGAAGAAGAATCAAGTCTCCAAGCAAGGCCGTCATCAGCATGATCATCAACAAGGCCGCGAACTTTACCGTTGGCATAAATACGCCGAACAAAAACGGCATGACTCCCAATCCGCATATCAACGACGTATCGATCATCGCCTTTGCACAATGGTCAAACGCGAATCGGATCGCGCCGAATTTGGACATGCCTTCTTTTGATCCGCGACGATACCAAGTCAAAAAATGCAACGTGTCATCGACGGCGATGCCCAACGCGACGCTCGCCGTCATCACAGAACCGATTTCTATCGAAAAACCTAACCAGCCCATTGCGCCGAAAACGACCAACGGCGGAAAGACGTTGGGAATCATGGCGACGAGGCCAGCCCAAAAACTTCGCAAGACGAAAATCATGATCACGGTAATGATCAAAAACGCCGTGACGAAACTGTAGGTCAAGTCGCTTAAGATCTGATGCTGAGCTTTGTAAATTAGCGGAATGCCACCGGTCAGCGACGCCGTGACTCCGTGCTGATTCAGATACTGCATCTGGTTTTCAACATTGTCGCTGACCGTTTCGAGAAAGTCGCCGTAGTCGATGTCATTAAGCGCAGCCACGCGAAGACTGATTCGCCAAAACGATTCGTCACCCGATATGTGCACCAGGCTCGCGTCTTCGAGCCTTTGGAATTCGTTTTCCCACTTCTCCAAACGCGTCCTGCGTTCAAATTTGTCCATGAACCGATTGCCCCGCGGCATGTAAGGTTCAAACGTGGCGACCGACAGAGTGGCGTTGATAGCAGTCGTCTGCTTGACCGCATACTCAATCGACTTAACCATCCGCATCTGATCCCAACGCGAAAGATCATTTTCTGGATCAAAATGAAGTACGATTTCCATCGGAACCAGGGGACCAAGGTTCTTCTCCATCCACTGGTAGTCGTCGATGATTTTGGTTCGACTGGCAAACCGGTTCTGCAACTTGACCGACGCCTTTAACTGAAACACACCCATCGCCAGTAAGGTCACGCCCAACATGCAGGGAATCACAACGAGCCAGTGTGAGCGATAGACCCAATGCAGCATCGCCAGCGAAAACCGACTGACGCCTGAGGTTCGCTCGCGGCGAGTCATTGTTCCTTCAGCAGAGAATCGTTTGCTAATTCTGCCTCGCAGCAAATAAAGAGTCGCTGGCAACAGCAACAGGATCACCATGATGCTGGTGAAAATTCCGCAGGCCGAATAAAAGCCAAACAATCGAATTGGCGTCACGTGACTGGTTGCCAATGACAAAAGCCCAACGGCGGTCGTGGTCGCGGACAAGGCAACCGGATAGCCGCCGTCTTTAATCGCTTGGACAGCCGACGTCATGCCATAGCCGAGCGTCGAAGCCTTACGGTAATAGTTGACCATGTGAACACAGCCGGAAACGCCAAGGATAAACGTGAGCGTTGGCAGCATGACCATCGTCAAGTTCATTTGCCCGCCAGTCCAATACAAAATCGTCAGACTGAGCGCGGCACAAAGACCAGAAAAGAAAATCACGAGGATCGAAAGAGGAAGATCCCGCATGCGAAACCAAGTCAACAAAAAGACCGCGAGCACAGACATCCAAAGAAACTTGCCCAACGACTTCTGGCTTTCACTTTGGATCGCAGCCCCGTCCACCGTGGGTCCACCCATGCGTAAACGTGCTGGCGAGATTCCAAATTCCGTTTCTGCCAACTTGTAAGTCGCTTCGACGATTGGACGACGGGCTTCGAAAAACTGCTTTTTGGGATAAGCAATAATGCAAGTCGTATTGCCGTCTGGCCCGACAAGCAGCCCTTGAATTCTTTTTCGCGCCGTCGCGTCGCTTACGCCCACATCGCGAATTTGATCAAGCATCTCTTTGCCGCTGATCGTGCGATCGAAAATCGTTTCGTTCGCGATGTCGACACCGTCAACCGTGTCGTCAGCAGATTCGAGTTTCAATTCCAACAACGCTTTCTGAAAAACGGTGACGTCGGGATTGTCGAGCTTGCATTCGTCCCAGCTAAGAACCATCATTTCGTCGACGCCAAAACGCTTTTTGAAGTCGTCGTAGGTTTTCTTTTCCTCAAATCCGTTTGGCAGCCATTGGCTAATGTCGTTTGCCTGGACCTTGAGTGACTTGATGGAGCCCATCACGACAAGTGGCATGAAGAACAGCGTCAAACAAAGAATCGTCGTTGAGTACTTTTCGAGAAACGTTTTACGACCGTCGGGATGTCGAGCCTCGGGACGATCCGCTGGCTGACTATCCACCGAGTTAGTTTCGGCTGGATTCTCTGAGTTCGGTTTGTCGCTAGGACTGGTCAAGAATTCTTCCGATTAAAATTTCAAGCAGACGACCGCTGCGAAAGTGACATCTCAATTGCGGCCCTAAATTCCAGAACCGCCAAACTCTTCAACCTCACAACGAAACGCACCGTTGGTCGGGCGACGTTGCCTTTCAACTTAGAGCCATTTCTAAAGCATTCCCAACGCATTCCGTTCATCCGAAACCAAGTGGTTTATTTGGTGTTGAGCCAATGTTGAGTCGAACGCGCAAGCCTCGGGCTACGGTAAACGGAAATGCAAACCGCTCGTTGGTTTGGCCCGAGGCTAGCGCCTTCGGCTCACATGTTTCGGACTGGATCGATTGGCTCTTATGCCTTTTTTACTTCACCCAAGTCCGTTTAAGCAATGGCTTAAGTTCCGTTGGGCCACAAAAAATGCCGCTCGAGTGAGCGGCATTGATAGTTGTAGCGATGTGTTCTGGTCGTTCGGACCAAGGAACTTATTTGCTTAATAGTGGTTGCTTGCCGAGCCAAAGTCGACGTTGCCAACCATGTGGAAGTGGTTGTGGTCGATGTAGACAACTTCGACCGAATCTTCATCCTCAAGTGTGTGAGGAATTGGCCAGCCCACAATCCGACGTTCGGTGTAGTAGATCGTGCACTTGTAGTGTGCGTGATGCAATTGAGCCGGTCCGATCAATGGAATCACGCGAGGCGGATCAATGTAGTCGGCGATCTTTTCTTTAACGATCGTCACGTTGTTTCGCTGAACTTCGTTGAGGAATGGGAATCCACCCTGAACCGAGTTAGCACGCTCAAGCGCCCACCAGACTTCGTCATCGCTGGGAGGATCAAGAGCTGCAACGGGACCGCCTTGGCTTAGTGGCCCTAGGATTGGAACTCGTCCATATCGCTCATGCACATGGAACTTGTCTTCCTGATTCTTTTGCCAGTAGGGCGAAACCGGAATAGGAACACTGAGAATTCCCAAAGAGGGTCCAGTGGCTTGGAAACATCCAGAGCTCAAAACTGCCGTAGTTGCGGCAAGCAACATCATGGTGACAGTCAATCGTTTGGTAAACATCGCAAATCCCTTTGTGGTGTAATCACTCTTATGCTTAGGTATCGTGATAAACTGTGACGGACTTGCGGATATTTCGGACTATTCGGGAAACAATACGGAAAACTCGAACAACCGAAAAGGATTACCTATTCTTACAAGCTGGCGTTTTCAACGGGGAGCGGTAGTTTTTTGCCGGGCCTCAAGCTAACCATCAAGCGGCCATGTTTCCAAAGAGCCAAAAACAAAATGGTCTCAAATTAATAACCTCAAGAAAGCTATCAGCGCCAGCCATCTCAAAGTTGCCAGCTATTTCTGGCGGCACCACATTCAAGCCGCAATTTCCAGTCACAAGCAATTACTTGAAAGCTACGGCCTAATAGGTAAACTACGTAAATCCTCTTTCCTGTTTTTGCGACACCGTGTCGTATATAAACCCGTTGT
>CAYMFZ010000323.1:0-6759 GCA_964389585.1 uncultured Pirellulaceae bacterium
CGCCAGAGTACTTGGATGACTTAATATTTCAAACGTCACGTCGAATTCACGGCGAGCTTTCTACAGTGTGTCGAATTCTTGCCTGTGATCGAATCATGGGCACGAACGACTTAACCCGTGACCAGCGTGATGTCGTTTGTTTTTCCAATGTGCCACTGGAGAAGATAGGCGAACACCGAGTTTTTCGCCCGCATCTCAGTCGATGGGATTTCGAACCGTATGGGATCGCGGTCGACAAAGACTTTCTTCGGCAACTCGGTGCCCGCCAAGTAATTTACGGCGAAGCCGCAGACTGGGATGAGCTTGCGGACGAAGATCGGCCTTTTTTTCAGTTGCAAAAATCTTCGTCGCTCGATGTTGACTGGACCACCGAAGAAGAATGGCGTCTTTGCGGCGACTTGAACCTCAAGACGGTACCTCGCGACTGCGCAGTCGTCTTCGTAAGAACAATCTCGGCCGCTAAAACGGTGTCAAATCTGAGCCGGTGGCCAATCGTGGTTCTCGAACCCGAAAGCTGATGATGCTGCCAGTTTGGAATTCTTCTTTGAAAAGCATCAAACAAACCAAACCTTTCATTGCACCGTCGCGTACTGTTCGCAATCAAAGACAATTGCCCGATCAATTGTCTTCGCTAGCGAAAAATTATTCGCTACGAAAATGCGGGATTCATTGTGGTCTTGCTACCAAAGTTGGGTTTCTGTAATTACGCAGCAAGAAAAATTAAAGTTTGAGGCCAAGGATGGACCAAACGTTGCAAACAATCACGCAATCAATCCGTAAGCACTTCCCGTTTTGCAAAACGAAACGAGGAAGATCCCGTCTTTTTTATGGGATTTTCGCCGCTGCACTCGCGATGGTGTTTGGTTCTCAAACAGGCTGCCAAACGTCGAAATTCGCCAAAGCAGAAATTCCAGTGCCACCCGCGGTGCTCGACAAGTCTGCTCTCGATAGCGCTCGATTCCAAAGCCCAGGTTCAAATACTCGCGACGCTCAACCGGCCAATCGAGTGTATAGCTTGAATGAGACCAATGGATTTCAGAACGGCTCAAGCTCAAAAAATACTTCGCCTCAGCCCGACCAAGCCAACATTATCGCCGAAGTCAATGTGACCGGGAATTCAAGCATTCCCACACATCACTTGACCAGAAACATCCGGACTCGCCCCGGTCGTTACTTTGATCCGGATAAACTTCAGCAGGATGTCGATGACCTTTGGCAAATGCCCGAAGTCGACCGAATCAATGGGCCCTATTTGAATCGAACGCCTGAAGGCATCATCGTTACGATTGATGTCGAAGAGCGAAACACGATTAGCGCAGTTCAGTTTATTGGCAATCGAGGCATCTCCGATCGAACACTTAAAAAAGAAATCGGACTCGAGGATGGTAAGCCATTGGACGTTCATCAAATTCGAATGGCAAAAACAAAACTGGAAGAATACTACAAAGACAAAGGCTATCCGCGTACGCAAGTCGAAATCATGGAAGGCAGTGAAACCAGCGACTCGAACGTCGTGTTCCTGATCCACGAAGACGAGAAACAACGAATTTGGAAAGTCGAGTTTGAAGGAAACACAATTGCGACCGATGCCCGACTGAGGCACTTCATCCAGTCGAAGCCCGGAATCATGAAAGTCTTTGGCGGATTGGTAAAGCGGGATGAGATCGAGCAAGACATTGTTCGCTTAACCACTTATTACCGCAGCCTTGGATTCTTCAATGCGAGAATCGGACGTGAAGTCGACGAAAGCAACGACGGTCGTTGGATGACGGTTCGCTTCATTATCAACGAAGGGCCTCGCTATCGTGTCCGCAATGTTTCGTTTATCGGAAACGACGTCTACACCCCAGAACAATTGAAGACGATGCTCGAATTGAAGCCTGGAAAAGAAGCGGGTGCCCAACCTGAGTTCAACGTCGCGACCATGAATCAAGACGTGGTCGCACTTCGTGACCTCTACGGTAGCCAAGGATTCGTTTATTCGAATGTGGAAGCCGAACCTCGATTTCTCGAAGAACCTGGCTTGCTCGACATCGTTTACAAAATCAAAGAAGGCAAACAATACGTCGTTGGAAACATCAATGTACATTTTGAAGGCGATTACGGAATCACCAAACGCCAAGTCGTTCTGAATCGACTTCAGCTTCGACCGGGCGACTTGATCGATTCGAAATTGTTACGAAACAGTGAAAGAAGTTTGGGCGCGGCACAAGTTTTCGCCAACCGTCAAACACCTGGCGCTCAGCCGCCAAAGATTGTTGTCCGAACTCCAGAAATTGACGAGCTGCAACGATCAGCCCGTGGCCCCAGTGGATCCTCATTCCGTTAGCCAATACTGACTTCAATTTCGGCAATCTACTGAATCAATTTGCTCAAGCAACTCCAATTAGCCATGCACTGTAACCCAAAACAACTAACCACTCGCCTAACGATCGCGTTTGTTGCGTCGACGTTAGTCTTCGCGTCGGGTTGCCAGCAATCGCTATTTCAAAATCCGCTTCACAGCGCAGCGATTTTCAAAAGCGAGCCTTCGTTTGAAGAGTTGTTGGCAAACAGTACGCTGCCACAAAGCAGCAACGCTTCAACAACGGAACGATTGGCTGCACTCTCCGGCGAGCCAGTTCTCAACAATAAGCCTTTGACCGAATCGACCGGATCCGAAACGCAACTCGCATCGTCCAATTCATCCGTTTCTAGTGGCACAGACAGTTCACCAATCCCCAATCCAGTTGTGGATTCACGAAACAATAAAATCAGCGTCGTTCAGAATCAAACGATGGTGGTCCGTGGACAGAGCCCCGGATTCGGATACCAAGACGATTCCAAGGTAGTGCAAGCCGGCGGAGGAACGGGAAGTGAAGACTCTGGCAAAGTCAAACAAACGGCATTTCAATTTCCTGAATTCGGCACACCTGATCGTAACACGATTCCAGGCAATGGCCTAAATTCGCCCAACATTGGATCACCGAATGAACTCAACCCATTAATTCAACCGCATGAGCGTGGCGGAAACGCATCGTTTCCTCAGGACTACACGCAGCTAAATTCAGCAGACCTCGATGTTTATGTCACCGAAACGCAGACGGGGCGAATTAACTTCGGTGGTGCCTACAACTCAGACAATGGAATCGTGGGTCAATTTACGATCGACGAAAAGAACTTTGACATCACTCGTTGGCCACGAAACTTTCGCGAGATTCTCGACGGAACGGCTTGGCGTGGAGCAGGGCAGACGTTTCGTTTGGAACTTGTGCCGGGTGCTAACCTCCAACGGTACTTGGTCAGTTTTTCTGAACCTTACCTGTTCGGTACCGATTACAGTTTCAGCTCAAGTGCCTACTTGTTCGAACGAGCTTATTTCGACTGGGACGAGCATCGATTGGGCGGTCGATTCGCACTTGGGCGTCGCTTGACTCCTGATCTTTCCATTAGTGCCGGAGTGCGATTGGAAAGCGTGAAGATCGACAATCCTCGAGTTAACACTTCGACTGTTCTCAATGAATCACTTGGTTCAAGCAACTTGTTCCTTGGAAACGTTGGACTGGTAAGAGACACACGCGATAGTTCGTTTCAAGCAACCGAAGGATCATACTTGTCGATGACTTACAGCCAGGCGTTTGGCGACTACAGCTACGCTCGCGGCGATCTTGACTATCGACGCTACAAACTGATGTATGAGAGACCGGATGGATCTGGCCGACACACCGTCAGCTTTGGCACAAAGCTCGGATTCAGCGGATCATCAACGCCAATTTTTGAGAACTATTACGCTGGCGGTTTTTCTACGCTTCGCGGATTTGACTTTCGAGGCGCTGCTCCACTTGATGGCGGTGTTCGTGTCGGTGGTGAGTTTCAGTGGCTAAACTCCGTCGAGTACATGTTTCCAATGACGGCAGATGACATGATCAAGGGTGTTGTCTTTTGTGATTTTGGAACGGTCGAAGACGGCATTGAGCTGAACAAAGAAAACTTCCGAGTCGCACCCGGATTTGGCTTCCGCGTTTCAATGCCTGGAGCGGGCATCGGAGCTCCGCTCGCGTTTGACTTCGCTTTTCCTGTCTCCACTGCTGATGGCGATGACGAGAAAGTATTCAGCTTTTACCTAGGTGTACTACGGTAGAACGGTAATGAACCGTGAACTTGCCAATGGACTGATCGCAATGAAAAAGCTAACGCTCGCGCGATCCTGGTTTGTTTGCACCTTGGTTATCCTAATTATTCCTTCTGTTGGATCGTCGCAAACAGGATCCTACCAGTACCCCAATAGCAATCCGCCTGGATTTGGGGGACAAACGAATGGCTTTGGTGCAGGAACACAGTCTGTATTTCAACCGCCGCAGCAACCTGCAGTCTTTCAAGTTCCCCAGCAACAATACGGGTTTCAACCACCGAATTTTCAACAACAACCGAATCTAATTCCGGCCCAACCTCAACCTGGCCAAACCTATTTTCCTCAAACGTTTCAGCAGCCGAGTCAAACAGGATTTCAAAATCAAGCAGGATTTCCGAATCAACCTGGTTTTCAGAATCAACCTGGTTTTCAGAATCAACCTGGTTTTCAGAATCAACCAGGCGTCTTGGATCTCGACGTGACTGTGCCGCAAGGCCGCTCTGGCCGATACAGTGTCGGCGGAACCTATGGCTCGGACAATGGATTGGTTGGACAATTCATTATCGATGAAAGAGACTTTGACATCCGCGCGTTTCCAAGAAGCCTTGCGGACATTCCCAACGCTTGGCGTGGAAACGGCGAGCACTTTCGAGCCGAAATCGTGCCTGGCAATGAGTTACAACGCTATCTGGTTAGCTGGTCCAACCCATACTTTCGAAATTCTGACTACAGTCTGTCGGTAAGCGGTTACCTGTTTGACCGAAGCTATTTCGATTGGGATGAAGAACGAGTTGGAGGTCGAGTTGGAGTTGGGCGAAAACTATCTGAATACCTCTCGGTCACTGTTGGCTTGCGAATGGAAAGCATCACACTGGACAATCCGCGAGTTGGCACTTCTCCCCAATTGAACGCAGAACTCGGTAACAACAATCTTTTTCTTGGAAGCGCTGGACTGGTTTACGACACACGCGTTAATCCGTACCTCACTGGAGTTGGTTCGTACCTTGCCTTGACTTTCTCGCAAGCATTCGGTGACTACAGTTATTCACGCGGTGAAATCGACTATCGGCATCACCGAACTATCTATCAGCGCCCTGACACGTCAGGCCGACACACACTTGAGTTTCGAACGAAACTCGGATTCACTGGCGGCGATACGCCTGTGTTTGAAAATTTCATCGCAGGAGGAATGACTTCGTTGCGTGGATTCGACTATCGGGGAATTTCACCGATCGAAGGCGACGTTCGAGTGGGGGGAGAATTTCAATGGTTGAATTCGTTGGAGTACAAGTTTCCACTGACCGCAGATGACATGATTCATGGTGTTATGTTTATCGACTTTGGCACCGTCGAAGAAAACGTTGAGCTTAACTCGGAAAATTTTCGAGTCGCACCTGGCTTGGGGCTAAGAGTCCACTTGCCTTACGCCGGATTGGGAGCTCCATTGGCTTTCGATTTCGCGTTCCCAGTCTCAACGGCTGACGGTGATGATGAACAGACGTTTGGGTTCCTAATCGGATTGATGCGATAGGTTGGATGATCAATTTGAGATTTGATTCCAATAGATTTGCGTCTAACTGAATTGAAAGACGGCCTTCAAGCAACCATCTGAATGCTTCGAAAACACGTCGTAAGCTTTTTCAGCTTCGTTGATCTCAAACCGATGTGTGATAAAAGAATCCAAATCGAATTCTCCGCTGGCAACTCGCTCACTAAGCTCTCGCATGTAGTGCCCAGCCGGACATCTGCCCGTTCGATAGGTCAAATTCCTGTCGTAGGCATCACTAGGCGAGAAAGAAAAATTCGGCGTGCAGTGACACCCGATTACCGACATGATCCCGCCGGGACGAATACATTGAAAAGCCAACTCCTGTGCCTTCGGCAGACCAACAAGCTCCATGACCGCGTCTGCCCCACGACCACCCGTCGCATTTAGAACTTCTCGAATCGCAGCATCATCTGGCGGAAGTGCAATGGCTCCATGGCTTTCCGCTTGCTTTCGGCGACTCGAAACTGGATCCAACGCGAACACCTTGTCGGCTTTCATGCTGATCGCCGCAAGGATACACATCTGCCCCACGTTCCCGCAGCCGATCACAACATAGACGCCACCTGGCTTCACCTCTGCCATCTCTGCGCAGTAGTATCCGGTCGAAAAATTATCTCCCAACAAGAGAGCGGCTTCGGAAGAAACGCCGTTCGGAAGTTTCATCGCCGTCGCATCGGCCATAGGAATTCTCGCATATTCGCTTTGGCAGCCCTCCAATCCACCACCATTCTCCACCCACCCAAACAACTGGCCATCGACACAGCGCGATGTTAGACCTGATTTGCAGTAGTAGCAGGCACCGCAATGGGTCGAAAAAGGCGCAAAGACTTGATCGCCGATTTCCAACTCGCTGTTGGCTTTTGCATCCGCGCCCAATTCCACGATTTCTCCAACCAACTCGTGCCCCATCACCGTGCCGACGTCCAGCCCTTTTTCACGTCCGAAAAAAGGATGAAGATCGCTACCGCACAAGCCAGCCATCGTAACGCGGACGATCGCATCTCGTGAGTCTTGAATTGCGGGGTCAGCTTTGTCGTCGCAAGTCCCCGGTCAGGGGTGGAAGGCGAGGGATGTACTTCTCGAGGATGCTTATTTCGCC
>CAYMFZ010000324.1:0-2125 GCA_964389585.1 uncultured Pirellulaceae bacterium
ACAGTGAACCAACGGCGCTAGCCTCGGGCCAGGCGAACGAGTGCTTTGTTTTGCTGGTTATCCCGGCCCGAGGCTAGCGCCAACGGCTCACAAGGTCGGTTGGCTCTAGGCCATTTTGCCCGAAAATAACGACTTGCGAGAACTGGGGTAATTTGCATAATGGCGTGACTCAGAACGAGCCCTTTGCGGGCCAAGCCATTCCATTAGGGTTGGCGGATTTGTCGGATTGAAAATTACAAGAGGCTACTGGTTCATTGGCGAAAATGCGAAGAAAGACCAATCGTCGTAAGGCGAAGGCAAAAACACGAACGGCACGCAAAGATCCGTTGTACGTTGATGGCGAACGGCCACGTCCGATGTACGTCGATTACAAAGACGTTGAACTGCTGAAGAAGTTGGTCAATCGTCATGGCAAAATTGTTGGACGTCGAAAAACAGGTTGTACTGCAATCAGCCAACACGCCGTGACCGAGTCGATTAAGCGAGCCCGCTTTATGGCATTGCTGCCATTCAAAGGCGATTAAGACTTGCGTTTGCCCGCTGCTTAATTGCTGTCGGCCAAATCAATTGAAACACCAAGCCTGCCGTTAACTTGGCAGGCTTTTTTCGTGAACCGTTTTTGAACGACAACTTCATTCGAACCAGATTCAGACTCAAACCATGCCCGAAGTTTTCAAAACCGAACGTCGTGTTGAGTTTCGCGATACCGACATGGCTGGCATCGCGCACTTTTCGAACTTCTTCGCTTACATGGAGCAAGCCGAACACGCGCTGTTGCGAAGCCTTGGCCTTGGCGTGATTTGCGAAATCGATGGCAGAGAAATCAGCTTTCCACGCGTCAACGCTCAGTGCGACTATCTGAACGCGATTCGTTTCGAAGAGATGATCGAGATTCACGTTTCAGTTCAAAAGATCGGCACGAAAAGCATCACTTACGGCTTTGAGTTTTTCCGCGAAGGCACGCCTGTCGCCAAAGGCTCAATCACCGTCGTTTGCTGTTTGTTGAAGCATGGCCAGCGACCGGAGTCAGTTCCGACACCCGAGAAATTCACAGATGCCATTAAGCCGTATTTGGTAGATGGCTAGAGAGACTTGAGTTAATCGACTCGCACCAAAAGTGATGTAGGCTTCCAGCCTGCATTGGACTCGTCCAAGAATCAAACGTGGCAAAAACCCGCAACGCACGAACTGAAAAGCAACATCCGTGTCCGCTTACCTTCAAAACTTGACCGTCAGACTAGCCGAAGGCGTTGGTCGGCTCGATGAGTCAACTCGCCAGAGGCACACCGATTACTTTCTCGCGGCTCAACAATCTGACGGTGGATTCGCCGGTCGCGAAGGTGGCTCCGATCTTTACTACACGACGTTCGCGATGCGCGGGCTTTCGATCCTGGGCGAGCTTTACGGCGAGGTGGCTGATCGTGTTGAAGCTTTTTTGAAGCCGCAACTTTCGTCCCACCAAACGATCGTCGATTTCTTTTCACTGTTCTACGCTGCGAACCTGCTCAAAGTCTCGGCAGGCAAAGATATCTTCGCCGATTCCGATCCCAACTGGCCAAGGCAAGTCGCAGACTTTCTCGGGACGCTGAGGCGAGAAGATGGTGGTTATGCGAAGGCTCCTGAGGGCAACGCAGGAAGTACTTATCACACTTTTTTGGTTCTGTTGGTTTTGCAGTTGATCGAACAACCGATTCCCGAACCTGAGCAGGTCCTTCACTTTTTAGATTCACGCCGCGATGCAGAAGGAGGTTGGCATGAGATCCGTGTCAGCAAACGGCCTGGAACCAACCCAACCGCAGCGGCAGTCGGCAGCTTACAAATTCTCGATGGAATTGACGAAGCAAAGGATCCCGAGTTGGTTGCGACGACGCTGGACTTTCTCGTCGAGATGCAAACGGATGAAGGCGGGCTTCGTGCCAACACAAGAATTCCAATCGCGGATCTGCTTAGTTCGTTTACCGGCGCGTTGACGCTGATTGATCTTCAAGCCTTCGACGAAATTGACATCGAAGCTTATCGAAAATTCGTCCATGCAATGCAACGCGATGAAGGTGGTTTCCAAGCCGCGGCGTGGGATACCGCACACGATGTTGAGTACTCGTTTTATGGCTTGGGGTGTTTAGCG
>CAYMFZ010000324.1:2135-6719 GCA_964389585.1 uncultured Pirellulaceae bacterium
CCTTGAGAACCATTAAGATAATGGTGAAATCGGAAGACGGAATCGAACATTGAACGATGATCGACTCAGCAAGTTCACGCTTTCGAATCATTAACTCGACTCCATTCGAAGTTCTTCAATGCCCGACTTCATCGCAAGCAATGTTATCAAAGAGTTTGCAACGCCGACTCAGCCGCTTCGAATTCTTGATGGCGTCACGGTCGAACTTGATCGCGGAGAGAATCTTGCCGTGATCGGCGACAGCGGAAGTGGTAAAAGCACTTTCCTGCATATTGCCGGAACACTCGATTCCGCGACCTCCGGCAGCGTGGAATTGCTTGGTACAGAAATGGGAAAGCTAAACGAAGCCGAGCTGGCGACCTTCCGAAATGAGAACATCGGATTTGTGTTTCAAGAGCACCATTTGCTCCCGCAATTGTCAGCCATCGAAAACGTGTTGATTCCTGTCGTGGCAACGGGGACGACGGATCAAGCTTCCAAAGATCGAGCAATAGACTTGCTGGGCAAAGTCGGACTGGTCGATCGGATGACGCATCGTCCGGCGGAGTTATCGGGCGGCGAACGACAGCGCGTCGCGGTTGCCCGGGCTTTGATTCGCGAGCCAGCTTTGTTGTTGGCGGACGAGCCGACGGGCAGTCTCGATCATGACAACGCAGCAAAGATTGGTCAATTGCTTTTGGAATTGCAAGAGTCGAATAACACGATTTTGATTTGCGTGACACACAGCGCGAGTTTGGCAAAACTGTTTCAAAAGCAAGTCAAGCTGGAGAGTGGAAAGTTTGTTTGAAGTGATTCGTTTGATGTTTTGAGAGAATAAATTCGAGAACCCAAGACCGATCCCATTGAGCCAACCGATGACCAAGTGGCAAATCGCACTTAAGAGTTTCACATACTACTTTCGCACCAATCTGGCGATCGCACTGGGTGTTGCGGCGGCGACTGCGGTGCTGACCGGCGCGTTAATCGTTGGTGACAGCATGCGACAAAGCCTACGTGAGCTGACGCTTGAACGGCTTGGCAAGATTGATGAAATGCTGGTGTCGGATGGTTTCTTTCGGCAGTCCTTAGCTGATGATCTCAAACAAACAGAAGCGTTCAAGTCCAACTATTCTGATGTGACACCGGCGATCATGTTTCCTGGCGGAAAGGATGAGTCTCGTGACAACGACGAAGTCCGTAGGGCAGGGCAGGTTACGGTGCTCGGAATTGAAGATGAGTTCTGGTCTTTCGATAACCTGAATTCGTTTTCGAAAAAATCGTTCGACGACAAATCGGTTGTGATCAACCAAGCTCTCGCTGATGACCTGGCGATCTCAATTGAAGATGTGAAATCTGGCGATGCAATAGTCACGGTTCGCATCCCAAAACAAAATCAACTGCCGGCTGACAGCGCGTTGGGTCGAAAAACTGACTTGATCGAAAGCATCGTCGATTTAAAAGTCGCCCAAGTCATTCCAACGGAGGGGCTGGGCAGGTTCGGAATGCATCCGACGCAGACAGACCCGCTGAATGTCTACTTGCCGATCAGCGTTTTGCAAGATTCATTAGAGCGGACGGTCTTGAAGCACAAGTCCGATCCTGCTCAAGCCAACGTCTTGATGATTTCTTCCAACGGTTCTTCGCCGCCCGATGCCGAGGTAACGACGGAGCTTAGAAATCAGATTCGACCAACGCTCGAAGACTACGGGCTGACGCTTAAGCGAGTCACCCAAGAGTTCGATGGTGAAACTGTATTCGACTATTGGAGTTTGTCCTCAGACAAGCTTGTGCTGACGGGCGAGACCGTTACCTCGATCGAACAAGCGTTTCCTGAGGCGACGCCGGTTTTCACTTATCTGTCGAACGACATTCGATTGGCTGACCAAAAGTCTGGCATTCCTTTTTCAATGGTTAGCGCCGTTGATTTTGGAAGTTCCTTCGCTCCCGTTTCGACGACTTCAAACAAAACAATTAAGCCACTGAAGCAAAACGAAATTGTTCTCAACGAATGGGCGGCTCGCGATCTCAAAGCCAGCATCGGCGACAAGGTTTTTGTGACTTACTTCGAGCCGGAAACGACGCATGGATCGCAGACAAAAAAGTCGACGGAGTTTAACGTTGTCGACATTGCAAAGCTGACCGAACCCGATGAGCCTTTTGTCGTTCCCCGCCGCGGTCCGATCAGACCAGCCGTTTTTACAAGCGCTCCGACGGTGATCAACGATCCTGATCTTACGCCAGAAGTTCCCGGAGTGACCGATGCCGATTCGATCGCGAATTGGGATCTGCCGTTCAAAACGGAAGGCTTGCGGGCCCAGGACGACGACTATTGGTACAACCATCGCACCACGCCCAAGGCGTTTGTTTCCTTGGCGGAAGGGCAAAAGCTTTGGGGCAGCCGATTTGGCTCGACGACCAGCTTTCGAATTCCAGCATCTGCGGGAACGGCGGAAGAGCTTCGGCAACGATTGCTTGATCAGTTCGTTTCGAATCAGTCCAAGCTCGGCTTGCACTTGATTCCCATTAAGCGCCAGGGCCTTAAGGCTTCGTCTGGCTCGACGCCATTCGATGTTTTGTTTCTTGCCCTCAGCATGTTTGTGATTGGCGCGGCACTGATTTTGGTATCGCTGTTGTTTCGACTGGGTCTGCAACAACGCGCTGCGGAATTGGGACTGTTCAAGGCAACGGGTTTCAACCAAAAACAAGTACGCAGCGTTTGGTTGTCGGAAATGCTAATCGTCTCACTCGTCGGTGCGTTGATTGGAATTGTTTTGGGGGTTGGGTACGCTTGGCTGATGATCTGGGGTTTATCAACGTGGTGGGTCGGCGCAATCTCACGTCCGTTTTTGACCATGCACGTCTCGCCATTGAGTTTGGCAATCGGCTTGATTAGCGGGCTGCTGATTTGCGTGTTGACGATTGCTTGGTCGCTGAGGCGGACGCGGGATCAACCCATTCGTGGTTTGCTGTCGGGCCAACTCGAATCAAACGTGGTGGTAGAAAACAAATCAAGAAGTTGGTCGCGTTGGTTGGCGCCCGCGATGATTCTCGTGGCGATTGGATTGGCCGCGATGGCGACACAGCTATCGGGTGAAGCCCAAGCCGGTTCGTTTATGGGAGCCGGTTTCTTAATTCTGACTGCGTTGTTGATGATTGTTTTTCGCTGGTTGAAGAAGCCGAGCGATTCAGATTCAATGGCGAACCTCAGCCTTTCGCGACTTGCGCTGCTTAGCGCCAAACGAAATCCGCTTCGCAGCACTTTGACAATCGGCCTCGTGGCGGTTTCAAGTTTCCTGATCGCGGCGGTCAGCTCGTTTCGATTGACGCCGTCGGACGCAGGGACGGCTGGATTCGACTACGTTGCTCAAAGCAGTCAGCCGATTTTCGATGACTTAAATTCGATGGACGGGCAGGAAAAGGCCTTGGGGGCTGACAACAAACTGGCGACCGGGACATCGGTAATGTCGTTTCGATTCAAGCCGGGCGAAGACGCGAGCTGTAACAATCTTTACCAGTCAACTCAGCCCAGAGCGTTGGGAGTGACGAAGAAGTTTGTGGATTGGTTTGATCAAGTCGATTCGGATGGCGAATCAAAAGTTCCGAGCTTTGCTTGGGGTGGAAGTTTGGCGTCATCGGATGCGGAGCAGCAAAACCCTTGGCAACTACTTCGGGGCGATGAAGTTCACGCGGGCACCGAGTCGGATCCGATTCCCGTGGTTCTCGATAAGAACACGGCGAACTACAGCCTCAAAATCTACATGCTCGACACGATCAAACAGGTCGACTATGACACAGGCGAGTCATTGCACTTTCGGGTTGTCGGTTTTTTAGCGAATACGATTTTGCAAGGCAGTTTGATCATGTCGGAGCGTGATTTTGAAAACGCTTTTCCATCGTCGGCTGGGTACCAATACTTCTTGATAAAAGATGGCCACCCAAAAGTCGAGAATGTGAGTAGTCTTGTGACCGAAACTTCAAAAACGGTTGCGGTGCTGGAAGATCGACTTGGTGATCAAGGATTCGATGCGCGATCAGCGCCCAAGCTGCTTTCAAGTTTCATGGCGGTTCAAAATACTTACCTCAGCACGTTTCAAACGCTTGGAGCACTGGGGTTGCTCTTGGGGACTTTCGGTTTGGCGGCGGTTCAAATCAGAAGCGTACTTGAGCGACGAAAAGAGTTAGGCCTGATGCGCGCCGTGGGCTTTCGGCGTCGCAAGCTGGCTTCGATGGTGCTGATGGAAAACAGTTGGCTGTTGATGATTGGACTGGCAGTCGGAATCGGCGCGGCTTTGTTCACGACGATTCCCCATTGGTTCGTTGGCACAGCATCGGTTCCCTGGTTGGAGTTGGCGATGATGTTCGCCGGGATCGTCGGGGTTGGATTGATTGCGGGCTGGTTGGCGTCGCGAATCATCTCAAAGATGCCGCTCCTAGATTCGCTACGTGCTTGATTGAATGTCCACGAATAAAACGATTGCAAGAATTTACTTAGAACCTATCCGTAACTAACGTGATTGCGAAATACCCGTGATTGGAATGAGCCGTAGGCGCTAGCCTCGGGCCAGAATCACCAGCAAAATAAGCCAACAGGATTCGCTGGCCCAA
>CAYMFZ010000325.1:0-6708 GCA_964389585.1 uncultured Pirellulaceae bacterium
CCAATGTGCGGTTGGATGGACGCGTTGGATCCGACTGCAACGATACGGCCTTTGTAGATCGCGATCGCTTCGGCTTTTGGGCGAGCGGCGTCAACCGTATAGATGTTGCCCCCAATCAAGACCATATCGGCGGCTCGTTGTTGACCATCGGCGGAGGTAACGATGGACAAGAACATCCCTGTGAAGACGAGAATAAAGACTTTGGAAATTGGGACGATGGGGTTTCGTTGAAGAAGCATTTGACGACTGTTTCTCATGTTGGTTTCTTGTTGACGTCAGCCATTGTTAACGAAATATGTGTTGCGCGAAAACGGATTCTTTGATTTTTCTTGGAAAGCGATTGATTTGATTTTCTATTTGTTCTTGGGGATACAAGACCGGAATTTGCCGCGAAACCCTAAATCATTCTGATCTCCATAAATCCAAGTTTGATAAACCCTGTCGGTTACGCAGGGTTTCTTGGTATCGCAATCTATTCGCCGATGATTTGGAGATCCTGAAAAACTGAAGCATGCAAGGTTTGCGACGCAAAGTCTCAGGTTGGCTGCAGCCCATTGGCGTTCAGCTCAAAGGCTTCCGAATTTGGACAACTCTAACGATCAGCCAATCACTTCCTAATACCTCGAGGTTTCAGATTGAAACTAACTTTCTGAATTGTCTACAAGTTCAGGTCCGATGGAACAAAGGGTGTTTACTCATTTTGCGCTTGGTCGATCCTTGTTGTTTGCCATTGCGCTGCCAAACGGAGCTTCAAATGCGAGTCATTCTTGAATCATTGACAAAATGTTTGCCTGTAATCCTTGTCGCAGCCACGGCAATTTCGGCAAACGCCCAAGACAACCCAAGCTCGGCAAAGAAGATTTCTAAAACGAGTTCATCGCGCTACAAATTTGAAGAATCAACAACGAAATCGACTCCCAAGTTTTCGCGCCTCGATTCAGCTGTCGATGGGGCAGTTAAAAGCCAAGTTCAGATTGAAAACAGTAACCAGACGATTGAACCCGTAGTTGCATTGATGCCAGAATCCGATGCATCGACTTCGCCGCGAAGATTCGCTCCAACGATAAACAGTGCGGCATTTGTAGTGCCAGTTCAAGGACAGGTTGCGCCTCCTCGACCCGTTGATTCTCAGCAGTTCGTCCAACCGACAGTTGTTCAACCGCAAAACATTGAACCTCAAGCCGACTCTTCGTACTTCACAGTGCCGCAAGCTCAAATCGACGTTCCTCGACCACAGCCCAGCATGTCAACCATTCCGGCTACGGACTACTACAATGGAACGAGTAACGCTAACGAATTCAAAAGCATTTACGATTCACCAAAGACAATTGAATTCTCAAATTCAAACTACGGAAACGGACTGGTTGCACTTGGCTCCTCAACTTCGTTTCAAAAAACTCCCGCACGAGAGCACTACGGTAACCTATTCGGAATGGACCCATCAGAAAGTTGTGACGAGTGGAATGGATTCTGCAACTACAAAGACTTGGATCAAGTCTGCGGATGTGGCGGACTCAAAGTCAATCCTGGTCACCTTGGATTGAAGTGGCTTCGTAGCAAAGACGCATGTGACCAAACCGAGCGATGCGGGGATCGACGTTGCAATAAGTCATGCGGATCAGAAAATTGCGGAGATGGCTGTGGATGCGAATCGTCCGCTAAGACATCTTGCACCAAAAACTGTGGGTGTCGCTCGTGCAAAACCGGCGGAATTTTTGGCCGAAAGTAGAAAGAACGAATTGGCCGCAAGTCGGAATTCGAATGCACCTGTGTTTACGTATTCAGTTCTCACGCGACTTAAACTAGGCGAGTTCTTTGGCTAAAATATGAATTGATCAATTCGTATGGCTGGACTCACCAAATGCGTTTTCTACTTGCGATTATTCTACTGATGCAGGGTTTGGGTTCTGGCAATTGCTGTGCTCAAATTCAAACCGATCGTCCGCTTTGGACGACGTCAAGAATCAAAGGGACGCCGGAGCCGCCGCTTCCCTATGTGACCCGTCGAATTCTTGATGATGTTGAGATGAAGATGCCAACCGAAATGGTTCGGGTGCCAGGAACTGATCGGTGGATCGTAACGCAGTTGAACGGTTCGGTGCTTTCGTTTTCGAAAACTGGCGATCCGGATCAAGTCCAATCCCTCAATCTCAAAGAAGTTTCTAAAGGCACTTTTCGGACTCTGGGAATCACTTTTCATCCCGAGTTTCCGAAACGCCCTTGGGTCTACATCGCTTACTGCGATGAGATGCGTTCGCTAAAGGGTGCGAAACTTTCACGTTTTCGGGTATCGGATCCATCTGTTCCCATCATCGATCCAACAACCGAAACGGTCTTCCTTAATTGGAACAGCACGGATCATAACGGTGGGAACTTGCAGTTCGGACCCGATGGGTTTTTGTATTTTCCAATCGGCGATGGTCAGCATCCCAATCCGCCTGACCCATCGAACACGGGGCAAGACATCACTGATCTTCAGGCATCCATTCTTCGAATCGATGTTGAGCGAGGGGAGGGTGGTCGGAATTATCGAATTCCGCCAGACAACCCTTTTGTAAAAGTCCCCGACGCACGCCCGGAGATCTGGGCGTTCGGTGTCCGTAATCCTTGGAAGATGTGCTTTCACCCAACCACAGGTGAGTTGTGGACGGGCGATGTTGGTTGGGAAATGCGCGAGATGGTTTATCGAATCGACCGCGGAGCGAATTACGGCTGGAGTACAAAGGAAGGAAGTCAGATCGTCAAAACGACGGAGCCGGTCAATCCAATTCCGATTACTCCTCCGATTGTCGAGCATGATCACACTGAGGCGCGATCAATTACTGGCGGGTTCTTTTGGCAGCACGAGAGTCTGCCTGAACTCAAAGACGCCTACATCTATGGCGATTGGATGACAGGTAAGATTTGGGGATTGAAGTACGACGGAGAGAAAGTTGTTTGGCACGAGGAGTTGGTGGACACCAATCTGCAAATCATTTCTTTTGCTCTCGATGATAATGGCGAAGTCCTAATTGTTGGGTACGACGGTACGATTCACAAATTGGTACCGAATCCAGATCTTGCCAACTACGATAATTCAACTGTCAGATTCCCAACGCGATTAAGTGAAACTGGAATCTTCGCGTCAACGAAAGATCAAACGCCCAATCCGGGTGTGGTTGAATATTCAATCATTGCCAATCATTGGGCCGATCATACTTTTTCGCGACAGTGGATTGGGCTGGCGGATGACGCCAAGATGGCGATCTACAAAAAGGGCGATTGGACCGTTGGATACGAAAAAGGTGATATCGAGTATCCGCACGATACCGTATTTGCAAAAACCGTTTCCATCCGCACGGACGAATCCGATCCTCGGTCAGCTATTCGGCTTGAGACCCAGGTCTTGCACCGGTACCACGATACGTGGAACGCGTACAACTACATTTGGAATGAAGAGCAGACGGACGCGAGTCTTCAAGGCAATTCCGCAATCGAGAAATCTCTAACGATCAAAGACGAATCCCAGCCCGATGGGATTCGCAAACAGACTTGGTTGCACGCCAGTCGTGACCAGTGTCGGCTTTGTCATATTTGGAAGGCGGGCACGGTTCACGGATTTAAGTTCGATCAACTTAATCGTCCCTTTAAAAAAGCAAACGAGGATTGGTCATCGACCGAAAACCAACTTGATGCGATCAATCGTTGGGCGATGTTTGAAGAACCAGTCGAAAAACCTGATCCGGTTGTTGACTTATTCGATGACTCTGCTGATTTGGAATTGCGAGCCAGACACTACCTGCATTTGAATTGCGCGCATTGTCATCGCAAAGGCGGAGGTGGGACTTCCATTTTTCAGTTGGTGAAAGATCTTCCGCTTGAGACGACCGAATTAATTGACGAGCCCGCCCAGCAGGGCGACTTTGGAATCCCGGACGCGAAAGTTGTCACTTCTGGCGATCCTTCGCGGAGCGTTTTGCTTTATCGAATGATGAAATCGGGACGCGGACACATGCCGCAGTTCGGAACCAATTTGATCGACGACAAAGGTGTTGAACTCGTCGCAGACTGGATTGCTTCGTTGAAGAAAGGCTCGACCACACCCAAACAACGTCCACATGAAGTCGAATCCGTAGAGGCACTTTCTGGTGAACATCTTGAAGCCTATTTTCAAGACACATCGACTGCACTTGATTTGGCAGTTCAGTTTTCAAAGAACGTACACTCCAGCGGAATTAGGCAAGAGGTTGCAACTTACGCGGCTAAGCACCCGAAACAAGAGATACGTGAGTTGTTCGAAAGATTTCTGCCGTTCGAGCTTCGCAAGAAACGCTTGGGCAACGCCATCGACGTCGATCTTTTGCTTTCAACCCAAGGCGATATCGAACGCGGGCGTACACTCTACTTCGACACTGAACTCAGTTGCAAAACCTGCCACCAAATTGCTGGCGAGGGTGCCTATGTTGGCCCGGATTTAAGCACGATTGGCACCGCTCGCAAACCCAGAGAGATTTTGGAAAGCATCTTGAATCCCTCGGCAAAAATCGAAGAGAAGTTTCAGGGCAAAATCGTCGTTACGATTGATGGCGAAGTCATTTCTGGTTTACCGATTGACGGAGACTCCAAGAACGTAAATCTTACCGACGCGACTGGGAAAACATTCTCGATTCCAATGGACGATGTTGAAGAACAACGTGTGATGCCAAAGTCGATGATGCCAGAGCAATTGCTGAGCGAGATGACTTTGCAAGAAGCCGCCGATCTGTTGGCTTTTTTGAATGCACAAAAAGACGAAGCAAAAGTCAAATAGAGTCTTTCCTGCGGCACAAGCCTAAATTTGATTCTCGTTTTGACTACGGAGCGATCAACGACAATCGCGATCGATGACTTCTTTAAAATCGTAAAAACCACCAATCGACTTGGGTTTTACAATTGTCAGCATTATAAGCCACAGTTTACGGCGTTCTAGCCGCGAGATCGCTCGAGCAACGACATCATCAAGAACGCCATCAGTGCCCTCAACTCTTCGACAGGATCGTATTCGACAAGCTTATCGATCCGATATTTTCCCTCTAGAAATGCTGCCTCTTTGGTCAGTCTTAAACGCTCCTGACCATCGGTCGACTTTAGTAAGTACTTGGGATGAAACAGGTAGCCTGACATGATTCCAATCAACGGAATTTCGCCCAGCAGCGAATCCATAACTTTCGCACCGGGATTTTCTTCTTGAATTGTTGAGACATGTGCGTTGTTCTCATCCAACACTTCGTAATGCGCTTTCCAAAGTGAACGCATTCCTTTTCTTCGCACGGCACCAAATGACTCTCCACTCGTGTCGAACATTTGATAGCAAGCCGACCAGTCGATCATGCGATCCGCTTTGATTTCACAAAGCACTTTCTGTTTCGACTCGTCAGCAAATACGGTGACTGCCTCTTTCAACTTGAACATCTTTTGTTTCACATAGCAGACCATGTCGCCATTGGCATCGGTGACTTTGATCTGTGGCGCGAGCGCCATAATTTTAAAGTTCATACTCAGTGGATATTCCATGGTGCTCGCCAAGTCCAAGAAAGTAAAAGTGGATGTGCAGGTAGTAGTCTAGCAATTTACGGCGACAAAACCGTAGATCACTGGCTATTTGTTCGTTTCAAATGCCAGGATATTTTCAGCCAAATTCCGATTCAGGCTCCAGCGGTATCTAGATAGGGATCTTGTCCCATTTCACGCTGCATCTCTTGTCGCAATTTTTCTTGGTGGAGCAACATCTTGCGGCCTTTGAAATGTCGCGTCTCGATGTTTGATTGAGCGGTTCGAAACAGATTCGCAAATCGCGCGAGCATCTTGGCCGGTTGGGACTGATGAGCGAGCAAACGATTTGCTTTCTCCGCGCCCAATCCTAGTTCCAGGATCTCGTCTTCCAGCGACATAAACTGCCGATAGGTTCCGGGGTCACCTTGACGGCCGCAGCGCCCAATCAGTTGGCGATCAATTCGCGCCGACTCATGGACTTCCGTGCAGATCACATGTAGTCCACCTAGATCGAGCGATGGCCCAGTAACTTTAATGTCCGTTCCACGACCTGCCATGTTGGTCGCAACAGTAACCCGACTGACTTTTCCGGCACCGGCAACGATCTGTGCCTCTCGAGCCAAATTCCTTGCGTTCAAAACATCGTGCTGAATTTGTCGTTTGAACAAAATTTTGGAAAGCATTTCCGATTTGTCGATTGAGCGGGTTCCAACCAAAACAGGGCGACCCGTTTTGTGAATACTCTCGATCTCATCCGCAATCGCATTCCATTTTTGAGAATCACTTCCAAAAACGAGATCCGGCCACTGGATCCGTTTGGGTGGTTTGTTGGTTGGGACATTGATCACGCGAGTGCTGTAGATTTTTCGCAGCTCGTTAGATGAACTCGCGGCAGTTCCCGTCATTCCTGATAGACGATCGTATCGCAAGAATAAGTCCTGGATGGTGATTCGAGCCGCTTCGCCAGTTTCTACGCTAACCTCTAACCCTTCACGGGCTTCGATTGCCTGGTGCAACCCAGCTCGCCACTTTCTGCCTTCAGCCAAGCGTCCAGTGAACTCGTCCACGATGACGACTTCGCCATCTCGAATCACGTATTGCCGATCCCGAACGTAATTGAGTTCGACAAAAATTGCTTGCTCCAACTGTTCGTAAATATCCATCATTGGCGTATCACGTAAAAGCGCCGGCTGGGGT
>CAYMFZ010000326.1:0-2938 GCA_964389585.1 uncultured Pirellulaceae bacterium
CTCCTTGTGATGCCAAGGACCTAGGCCGGACGCCACGTTAGATTTGCTTCAAACAAAGTCTGGGAGGCTTTCAACTGTTTAGGTGAGATTTTTTGCAAAGTTTTACCTGGCAATAAATCTGAACAATAAAAGAGAGCTATCGTACAAGAGCTGATACTTCGTACGCTCTTATTGTCTCAGGCCTCAAACGCAAAACGACTGATCGTTTTATTCAGATTGTTTCCCAAGCCTTCCGCGTCGAAAGTTGATTTCGAAGGTTGCCTGAGGACAAACTTGTGGGACAATAAAGAGTCCAAAATGAAACTCTTGATGGGTGACTGGCTTGAGTGCCATTTTGGGCTGCACAATTAAAACACCGTTGAATTGGAGATGAAATCGTGAGTGGGAAAAGTCTATTATGCGGGTTGATGGTATTGGCAAGTTGTTTCGCAATGACTTCTACGGCCTCGGCCCATAGTGCCTTCAAAAAGAAAATGCAGGAACTGTATCCCGACAAGAAAATTTCTTGTAATGGCTGTCACGACCCCAAGGACAAAAAGATTCGAAACGCTTACGGCAAGCTGCTTCAAAAGCAGTTTGAGTCAAAAACATTGACGGCTGACTGGAAAGCCAAAAAAGGCAAAGAGAAAAAGCAATTTGAGGCCGACGTGATGGTCCCCGAATTTGTGAAGTCTTTCGAAAAAGTCAAAGCCATGACAGTTCACGATCTGATCGAAGCTGGCTTCTTTGAAGGCATCGACAATCGAGAGGAAGAAGCAGCCGAAGGCAAATAGCCAAAATGCTACTGACAACATGGTTTGGATAAATGAGTGATGCCAACGCGGAACCCTTTGGCTAGGATCTGCCGCGTTTAAATTACTACGAATGCAGTTCACCTGTCTTGGACATGCCTCTCACGCCTGTTTTTTGAGTCCACACCAAGAAAGTCTTGCGGGACGACATAAAACCGATTGACATGAAACCCAGAAATCCAATAAGGTGGTCACTCAGGGCGTTTAGCTCAGTTGGCTAGAGCATCTCGTTTACACCGAGAGGGTCGGGGGTTCGAGTCCCTCAACGCCCACTAAAAGCATGCAAGAGACTTTATTCTCTTGCATGCTTTTTTCGTGCCAAATTGGCAAACTTATTGATTCGACCATTTGAAAAGGAATGGGAATGGCTGGGCGGTGCAGACCGAAACCCAAGACGGCGAGAATCACATTAACCTATTTGGCTTTCTATTGGCTTTGTCGAATCATGAACAAGCAGCATCGTTTAAGTTGCGTGGCACGACAAGTTTGATTCCGGATCGCCAAAGTCACTATCGAATTAGCGCAGGCATTGACCAAAGCATACGTTACTATTAACGAAGTCAAAATGACTTAAGAAATTAGGCGCGATTTTCAAATCCGAATTCAAAACAAAGCGTAAATCATGATTCGTTTTCGTTGCCAAGAATGCGGTAAGAAACTCAAGGCGGATGACAATATTGTCGGACGCAAAGTTCAATGTACGCGTTGTTCCAATATTGAAAAAGTTCCACCAGAAGACAATCTCGCGAAGCCATTGGCAAAGGAAACTGAGGCGAAACAGGAGAAGGCCAATGAGCCCAGCGAGTCTTCGAAGCGTTTAGACACCAACAAGCCCAAACCCATCAAGAAAAAGTCATCGTCATTCAAGATGGGGCCGCCCGATCTCATTGCCGGAGATGAGCCGGTTGAAATGTTTGGTCACTCTGGCGCAGGGCCGACTATCGACACCGAAAAGTTTGAACCAAAGTTCAATTCGGCAAAGCCCAAGAAATCAAATATGCGACGAAATGTCGTGCTTGGTTTGATCGGTTTGGGAGTCGTCGGCACGATTGTCGTCGTTGCGAATTTAGGGTGGATTCTCAACGCAAGGCGTATGCTTTCGACGGATTATGAGAGCCTTGAAGAAGTCAAATTCTATCGTAACGCCGTCTCTAAAGTTGAGCGCGCCCGATTGAAAATGAAGATCGCAGGCGAAGCTTACCTGCGAATTAAGTCTGGATCAGACGAAGAGAAAAAAGCGTTTGCCGATTTCAATGCCTCCGTCGAATCAAAAACGATCAAGTCCGATATGTTAGAAAAAGTCGAATCGCTTTTTCGGGCCGGTGAAGACATGAAAGCAAAAGCATTGCTAGTTAATACTGGCGGAGAGCTCGCCGAGCTCCAAGTCGAAGTCGAAAAGCGGGCGACGAAGTACACTGAAATGACTTACTAGTGAATTGCCAGCCCTAAAAATTAGGGAGTTGAAAACCAGCCGCTACGCGTTGGCGTCCGGTTTTACGCGACTGAACCGGTGCTAACGCACTGAGGCTAATCCTAAATTCAAAGCGTTGACAAACCATTTCTGAAATGTCCTGCCGCGCAACTGTCAAATTTCACCGATTGGAGCTTGGGCGAATTGAACCAGCCACACAACTCAACGATTGAGCGATTTTGGTTTCGACTCAAGATTTTTTGGCAAGGATTGAGCTGATGCTTCTTCAGCCGAAAGCTCTTTCCCGAAAAACATCATGTGTTGCCAAGGCAGTTTGTCAAACTCTTTGACCAACTTGAATCCATTGGCGTTGAGTTCCTTGTTGACTTGGGCCTTGCTCATTTTGTGAAGGGCTTTGATTGGAACATCGGGATCTTCCTCGCGATACTCAACCAGTACAACAACTCCATCTGGTTTTAGACTTTTTCTAATCGACGCCAGCATCTGTTCCGGATGCGAAAACTCGTGGTAGACATCAACCATCAGCACCATGTCAATCGCATTGGTTGGAAGACGGGGGCTATGGTATGAGCCCAAGATTGGAATCACATTCTCGATGCCCTGCTCCTCCATCCGCTCGCGAAGAAATCCTAGCATCTCAGTTTGAACATCGACGCCAACGACCATGCCGTCGACTCCAACCATTTTTGCGATCGGCAGACTGTGAAAGCCGTTG
>CAYMFZ010000326.1:2953-6694 GCA_964389585.1 uncultured Pirellulaceae bacterium
ACACCCCATGTCACACACGGTCATCCCCGGTCGCACGCCAAGATTAGCCAGCATGAGTGAGCATCGTTCCTCACGTTCGCGCCGATCGCGAATTAACCACTCCGCTCCGGTGTAATGCATCGTCTTGGCAACCCGTCGACCCATATAGACGTCAACGCCTGGCGGGATTTTGGGCTCGGGTTTGGCTTCTTTTTTACTTTGATCTTGTTCAGAGTTGGCAAATTCGGGAAACGCTTGAGCGTCTTCGGACACGGAATCATCTTGAGCAAAAGTGCAAACTTCTACAGCGGTGTGAGTGCTGATAAAAACAAACAAAACGAGAACGATGCGGTTGATGGAAAACACGTTTTTGCTTTCTTTGAAGTCGAGCCGAACCGGAGTTGCCATTAAGTTCCGCTTTTGCCAAGTGGCGGTCTATTGCGTTGTCGTGGAGACACGCCAACGTGAATTAAACATCCAGATCATCATCCCAAACAGCAACGCATTCAACAAAAGTGTAAACGTAACATAGCCGCCGAAATGTCTCAGATCTCGTAATGGATAACCGAAGAAATTCAGTTGGTCCCTGCCCGCTGGCTTCCAGCCAGCGTTTTCATCAGCATAGTCTTCCATGTAAATCGGAACGTTGAACGCTGCGGAGAACGGGCTCGTGACCGTGACGGAATTGACGACGTCCGTTCCGTGAGTGCCTGGAAAATAAGTGTTTCCAAAAAAGCTGGCGGCCATGGGAGCAACATACAACAGCAGAATTATGGTGTAGGTTGCCATCAAGCTGGTGCTTGTGCGATGAAAAAGCGTTGAACAGAAAAGAGCCAACATGGCTGTAGTTAAACAAGTCAGTGCAAAAATAATCACATAGGCCAGGATCGTTGGGAAGTTCCCCCAATACTCACCGACCATGATCAACGCGAGGAAAACAGGCCACAGCAAGAAGGACGAGAGCACGCTGGAAACACGTAGACCCGATAAGAGTTTGCCCCACAGAATTTGCCATGGCGTAATTACGGTTGTCAGCAGCAAATCCAAAGTCTGTCGTTCGCGTTCGCTGGTGACACTGCCGGCTGAGAAAACCGGGCCAATCAAGATGTTGAACAGAACCACATAGGATATATACCAAGGAGCCAAGTGGCGTTTGATATAGAGACACCAGGCCATCACAGGGATCGCAACGACCATACTGATTTGAATTGCCAGCCGAAGCATCAACGTGCCTTGGCCGAAAATCTCGCTGCGCATTTCTTTGTCGTAAACCGGGTTCGTCCCGTCTTCCATTAGTGTTTCACGCTTTGGCGGCGCGAACAGTCGGTCAGGAAACTGGTCTCGTTGAATAACAAGTCCGACAGCCTGAGCCGATTCCTGTTCGAGGTCGACGACTTCTTTTCCTTCGCTTCCAAAATCGGGCGGATATAACATCCGCGCGCAGCAAATGTAAAACAAAGCGATTGTGATCGCGGCGGAGATGCCGGGAATCACCGCGATCGCCAGCTTGAAACGCATCTCTCCAAATTCACTGAGCGACGACCAAAACAAAATCCCAATCAATGCCATGGGCAAAATGGTCAAATACGAAACGACCAGCGCGGAGCTCGTGCGCGGGAAGAAACTTCCGCACGCGACGCTGATCATGCCAAAGGTAATTACGCTGGCGATCAGTGCGAGATACGCTGCAAGAACTTCGTAAAATGAGACGCCGCCTAGTGGGAGGCAAAGCATCACGATTGGCAATGAAGCAAAAATAAGAATCGCAAGATGCGTGAGAGCCGCGACCAACTTACCCATCACAATGGCTTCAGGTCGAATCGGACTGGCAAGCAACATCTCGTAAGTTGCTCGCTCTTTTTCTCCAGAAATTGCGCCGGCCGCAAAACTCGGAGCCATCAATGAAGCGAGAATGTATTGACCAAGGAAAAATAAATCCACCAACGCGCTAGTGGAGTCTTTTGTTAAGTCAATTCGAAGATTGTCTTTGGGCCAAGCAAAATAAACGACCGCCGCCAAGAGGACTTGGTATAGCAACAGCAAAACGAAGGCACGAGGCATTCGTAAGTTGACGAGGAGTTCCCGTTGAAGCACGGGGTTTTCAAACAAGTACATTCGGCACGTCTCAGTTCATCGAATCCGTTTTAGACGCTCATTGTAAACCTTGCGTCAGCGGATTGCACTACTGCGAATCGAAAGGATAATCTCAACGCAAATCGAAACCAAAATGATTGTGGCATCGTTCTTTTGTTGACTAATCGTTGAAAGCCAACGTTCACAATCACGCACCATTCGCCACCCACCGTTCGTAGTAACCCGATTTATCGGGTTTGCCGCGCGTTTGAGGGTTGAGTTATCACCAATGAAGTCGTGCTAGATAGCTCTGCTTTTCCATCCGTCTTTTTGTTCTTCTTTGTTACGAAAATATTAGCACTTCAAGTATCCATTGAAGATCGACTAACCGCTGAAGCGGCTTAAGCCGCATAAATGCGACTACTACGAACGTTGTTAGCACGCGGTCAAATCGTAAAACTCTACGAGGACAACCTACTGGTTATTACAACCTAATACTCGCGCGGTGAAACTTTGGCTTGCACGCGACCCGGCAGTCCCTGAATCCTAAGAAAGCCTTCCGCGTCGTCTTGATTGTAGCTTCCTCCACCCTCCATCGTCGCGATCTGGTCGTCATAAAGACTGTTGGGGCTGGTTCGGCTGGCGACTGAAATATTGCCTTTGTAAAGATCAAGCGTAACACTTCCGGTTACTTCTTTTTGAGCCTCAGCATTGAAAGCCAAAAGCGAATCGAATTTTGGGCAGTACCAAAAACCGTAATACACCATCTCGGCGACTTCGGGAGCAAGCCGATCGCGCAAGTGCATCAGGTCACGATCCATCGTCAGTTGTTCAATGTATCGATGGGCATCGTAAAGCACTGTCATGCCCGGCGACTCGTAAACTCCCCTGCTCTTCATGCCGACAAAACGATTTTCGACCATGTCGATTCGGCCGATTCCATTCCGACCGGCAATCGTGTTGAGTGACTCGACAATGCCAAGCGCCGAAAGCTTCTCGCCATTGATCGAGATTGGCACGCCAGACTCGAAATCAATCGTGACTGTTTCTTTTTTGTCGGGAGCATCTTGTGGTGAAACACCCATGCCGAAATCAACTACTTCAACGCCGTTTACATCAAGTTCTTCTAGCTTCCCGGCTTCGTAACTGATGTGTAAGCAATTTTCGTCACTGCTATAGGGCTTGGCAGTCGAAGCCTTCACCGGAATGTTTTTCTCTTCGCAATAAGCGATCAGTTCCGTTCGACCAGGAAACGCGTCACGAAACTTTTGCATTCGCCACGGTGCGATGACTTCGATGTTTGCGTCCAGAGCTTCGGCTGCCAATTGGAATCGACATTGATCGTTGCCTTTGCCGGTCGCGCCATGTGCGTACGCGGTCGCGCCAACCTCGCGGGCAACTTGCAAACAGACTTTTGAGATTAGCGGACGAGCGATCGAAGTCCCGAGCAGATAAGGGCCTTCGTATTTTGCTTGCCATGCCAAAACGGGAAACGCAAAGTCTCGACAAAGTTCTTCGCGGGCGTCAACGATGCGAGCCGATTTCGCACCCGCGTCTTCGGCTTTTTTCAAAATCTCCGCGCGGTCTTCGCAAGGCTGGCCAAGGTCCACATAAACTGCGTGGCATTCGTAGCCCTGGTCCATCAGCCAACCCAAAATCACTGACGTGTCCAAACCGCCTGAATAAGCA
>CAYMFZ010000327.1:0-6680 GCA_964389585.1 uncultured Pirellulaceae bacterium
GTAAAACCGAGTTGCCATCGCGAATCTTCCCAAACTCATTCTTGAAAAGCTTAAACCGAGGTGCATTCAAAGACATCAAAGCAATATCGACCCAGCCATCATTGTCGAAATCGACCAGCGAAAACGACCTCGCGTCAGCAAGGTCATCCGCTCCGCTCAATAACGAAACGTCAGCGAAATTTCCGTTGGTCTTCATGAACATTCGATTACGTTCGTTGCCACTGAGTGAGTTGCTGACGAATTTTCGCTGATTGCGAGGATCGTCTGAATCGAATTCGAAGTTCTCTGGCGATACGAGAAACTCTTCATTGTATTTTTGTCGGCCCCAAATTTCGGAGTTGAGGAACGATTCTGATTTCGTTGGGTCTTCGCGCACGACCGAGCGCCAAAGGCACGATCAGGTATCGACCTCGGAAGAAATTTCCGCAGGCGCGGTGTAAAATCCACTCGGAACATAAAGATCGAGTTCGCCGTCATTGTCAAAATCAGCCCACTGCCCGCCGTAAGACCAGCCGACTTGGTTGACTTTGAAATTGGTGTCGTCGGAGCCGGCTTGTTGGTCGAACTTTCCATCCTTGTTGACGAACAAAAAGTTTCCGGCGGCCGCTGCCGAGACTCTGGCGTCAACTGACTTCACCTTCTTGATAATCCGCTTGCCCGCCTTTGAGTACATGTTTGAAACGTAGAGATCGAGATCTCCATCGCGATCGAAGTCTCCAAACGAAGCCCCCATGCCAAAGCCGATTCCCTTGTTGAGCAAAATCTCTTGGGTCACGTCGGTGAAAACTGGCTCCATCTCGCCGCGCGGTGTGTCATTTCTCAGAAGTGCATCAGGAGCAAAGTCATTGCAAACGTAAAGGTCATCGTCGCCATCGTTGTCGATGTCGCTCCAGACGGTTTGAAACGATCGTCGCCATTGCGAGATCGTTTCATCAAACTTAACTCGACGGAATCGTCCGCGTCCGCGATTCATCAAGATCACATTGGCAGGTCCAGCGAGATCAATATGTTTGTTGCGGTTGGCTTGATGGGCGATAACTTGTTCAAGTTCATCGGGCTCAAGAAACCTTTTCCCCCAAGTCGCATCGTCTCGAAGCGGCGCGTAAGTGCTGAGATAAATATCAAGTAAACCATCACGGTTAATGTCGCTGACAGAAATCGCACTAACGAAGTAGAGGTCCTTTAAGTTCGTTGCCGTGTCGGTGATGTCTTTGTATTCGCCCTCGTCATTCATCAGGATCAAAGCCCGTTCCAGTGGCCGCCCAAGGATGACATCTTGATCACCATCATTGTCGAGGTCCGCAAACAATGAGCAGTTGACAAGGTTCTTGAAATCCAATCCGATCTTTCGGGTGACTTCGGCAAACGTTCCGTCTCCGTTGTTTCGAAGCATCTGCGTTGGACCCCAGCGAGCGGTCAAATACAAATCATCGAACCCATCGTTGTCGTAGTCGACGACGCTGACTGCTGGAAAAAGAAAATTGGACATCGCGCTGGTCCAGGCAACATGCTTTTGGTCTTCCAGCATGATTCGGCCAGTTTTCGAACCCTCAATCAGCAACTCGTCTTTGTAAGAACGTTGAGCCTTGGTCAGAGAGGCTAGCTGCGCGACTTGATCGCCACCTTCGAACGTGAGTGAATCAGACAAGACTTCGCGGAACAATGGCTGCTCCGCTTTTTCGACTTGAAAATCAAGTTGAATCCACTTCGTTAAAACCCAACCAGATTTACGTTTGGACCAAGTCAAATCCTGGTGGCCGTGAAATCCAAATACAGGAGGCTTGCCATAAAAAGCATTCCCTCTCCCTTCGACTTTGGTGTGCATCGTGAAGGTGTCTTTGTCGTCGTTCTCAAAATCAGCTGACACAACACCAAACTTGATCGTGCTCCAGGAAACTTGCGTTTTCAAATTCTTTAGAAATCGCCAAGGGTTTTCGTTGGCTTGAATTGCTTTGGCATCAATTGGCCAATCAACCGTTTGAACAAAATCTGGAGTAGCTTCAGTTGAGGCGAATAACGTTTCAGGATCGACGTCGATAAGTCCTCGGTATTCGTAAAGATCCTCAAACAGGGATTCAACCACAGGCTGGTGCATTGCTTTGGATGGCGAAAACAACTGCTAGAACCAAGTCGCCTGACGGATAAGTTGCGAAGTCAAATCCAGGACGAGATCTTCGTTTTCAATCAAATCGAAGATTAGCTGATCGTCCTCATTCGCGATCACAACTTCTTTGGTTGCGGGAGTTGGAGCCGGCGAAGTCTCTTTCTTTTTGCATCCCACCAAGCCTAATGCGATCCAGCCGACCAGCAACATGCCGACAGATTTGAGCGCGATTTCAATCGCAGACTTCGTCGCTGGGTTTTGATAGAGAATCGTTGTAGGCTTCATCATCTAAGTGTTGGGAGGAAAGAACTTCCGGATTTTAGCCGAACCTCTGGAATCGTGGAAGTTTTGAACTTATTCTGGCGTGCAATAAACCACATCAATTGAGGGCTTACGATGAACATTTCGCCAATTCAATGCCAGCCGAACCTATCTATTACGAATCCGCTTACCAAGTTGGTTCGTGGCTTGTTGCCGATGTTGTTAATTTTGTCACTAGTTTCTCAAGTTCGGGCACAAGACGACATGATCGACGTTTGGATTGGAACTGGCAAGATCGGAATTTATCACCTCACGCTAGATACCAACAGCGGAAAACTCTCAGAGCCGACGATGGAGTCTCCAACGGCAGGTGCCGGTTTTTTGGCGATGCACCCAAATGGAAAAGTTCTTTACTCAACCGATCGCTCAGGCGGCTCGGTGGCTGCGTTTGACATTAACCAACCAGTTGTGGACAAGGAACTTTTAAAGCTAAAAGCAGAATTGGTTGAACTCAAGAATAGATTCGGCCCAAAACATCCCAAAATAAGAGCCCACGAAGAGCAGATTAGAAAGCGAAAAAAAGAAGCATCCGAAGCTGGCGTGCGGCTGACTTTGTTGAACAGGCTTGAGACTGGAGATGGAGGCTCAGCGTGTGTCGCCATTGACCAGTCTGGTCGAGTCTTGCTGTCAGCCCAATACGGCGGCGGTTCGACTTCCAGCTACTCGGTCAATCCTGACGGAAGCTTAAAGGAGCGAGTTGAAAAGATAGAACACGGCGAGGGCACGAAAGTAAACCCAAGACGCCAAGAAGCGGCTCACCCTCATTGGGTTGGAACGAGCCCCGACAACCGATTTGTTTTCGTCCCTGATTTGGGAGCCGATCGCGTGTTCGTTTATGAACTGGACGCGGAACAGGCGTCGTTGAAACTCCACTCGAAAATCCCTGTCCCACCCGGTTCAGGACCGAGGCACATGAAGTTTCATACGACAGGCAAGTACGTTTATGTCTTGAACGAGTTGGCACTGACGATCAGCGTCTTTGAATACGACGCGGAGAAAGCTGAATTCAAAGACATTCAATTGATTAAGACGCTTTCTGAAGAAGCGAAGGCCAAGGAAAAGCAAAATACTGCGGCAGAAATTCGAGTCCATCCAAGCGGCAAATTCGTTTACAGTTCCAATCGAGGTCATGATTCCATTTCAGTCTTTTCAGTCGATCAAGCGACCGGCAAGCTTACCCTTGTCGAACAGGTTCACGTCAGAGGTGCCTGGCCAAGGAACTTCAATCTCGATCCTTCAGGTAAATGGCTGATCGCGGCAGGGCAGAACTCAAACACTTTGTCGTTGTTTGAAGTTGATCAAGAAAGCGGCAAGCTGACTTACACTCAAAAAACCGTCAACGTGCCCGCGCCGATCTGTGTTCTGTTTGAGAACGAATAAGACATTGAAAGGCTCCAGTTCCTCAAATCACAAGAGAATCAAACTTGAACAACGACGCTCAATTCACGCAATCCGATTATGAATCCGTGCGAAAGTCGATTCGCTCTCGTCGAACTTGGAAAGTCTTGGCAGACCCGGCGTCCGTGTCGCTCGAAGACGCTGGCGATAACCAACAAAATGACGACCGTGTTCGCGCGGCGATTCACGAATCCGGATGGGCTCCGTTTCACTATGACCGAAAAACCGGCGGTATACCCGAACCGTGGCGATTCTATTTTCTAAATCAAGTGACGTGTCGAACGATCGCCGGCAACATCAGCTCATGGTTCGATGACGTTAAGCCCAACAACAAAATCCCAGCGATGCTCTCGGCCTGCGGTTCGCTGGTCTTGGTCAATTGGATCCCTCAGGTCGGTCGCGATGACTCGATCAAAACTGACGAAAAACTTCGGCAAGTCAACGAAGAACATCTGGCTGCGACTTCGGCTGCCATTCAAAATCTGTTGCTGTTGCTGACGGCAAGAAACTTTGGGACCTATTGGTCAAGCGGTGGACTATTTCGCTTGCCAACCATGTTCGAAAAACTTGGTATCGATTCAAACGAGCGTTTGTTGGGAGCAATTTTTGTTGACTACTTGCCCAACGAAGACTTGGAACGCATCCCCGGCAAGCTTCGGGACAGTCGAAGCGAGCCCAATCGGTGGCTCCACGAGATTCAGCTTTAGTATGCTTACCCCAAGTGATTTTTGATCCGTCGACGCAAGCCAATTGGCACGTACTACTTTAATTATCCTGAAAGGATTCAAGCAGTTAGCCGGTGGTTGAGCGATAGCGACACCACCGGAACCTGTGTCACCAATCCCATCGACCCCGATGGGGTCGCAGCGATTCTTTCATGTTGGCGCCGCTTCGACCCTTTCATGGTCGGTGATGGAGGTTGGTCTTGCTCCGGAGGTTTTCGCTTCGCTCGACCTCCGGCTAATTGCTGAAACCCCATTCGGGGTAAAAGAAATAAAGCCGTGACGCTGGCACCCTGGCGCCTACGGCTTATTTGAACTGAGCAAAACTATTCGTCCGGCGGCTGATAGCCAATCGGCGAAACCTTATCGAGCCCAAACTCTTTCCGCGACAGCGAGACGTAGTTCAGTCCAATCTCAACTTGGGCCCCTTCATTGACGCGATTGCCTTGCTCGTCGAGGCGGGCATTCATCGTTGCTTTTTTGCCACTGTGGCAAATCGTTTTGATCTCACCAAGCACATCTGCCCACGCGAGCAAATACTTGCTGCCAATAAACGGCTCGCCACGAAAATCTGTTCGCAGCCCATAACACAAAACCGGGATTCCAATCCGATCGCAAACAAGGGTCAGTTGCAGGACCTGTTTTGCCGTTAGAAACTGAGCTTCATCAACGAACACACAAGCGACTCTTGATTCCTGCTGCTCCTCAAGGATATGAACGTACAGATCAAAATCACTTTCAAAAGCGTACGACTCTCGCGCTAGTCCAATCCGCGATGAAATATTTCCTTCCCCGTCACGGTTATCTATCTTTGGGGCGAACAACAACACGCGCATCCCACGCTCTTCGTAGTTGTAAGCGGCCTGCAATAGCGTTGTACTCTTTCCCGCATTCATTGCCGAATAGTAAAAGTAAAGTTTTGCCATCGCGGTCTATCACTCGTCATTTTTATGTGAACATTTTGGTGCTTATCCTATCCTGCCTCCATTGAGCCCAACAGCGGGCATGAGCTGCAGTGAGTAGCACGCCGCTATTTGACGATTGATGATTTTCTGCAAAATTGAAACGCACGATCAAAAAAGAAAGAGACTGAATGTCTGACGAAAAAAGCAATCCAACCGAAAATCTAATCGGCTACAACGAACAGGCTTGGGACCAACAAGTCCGCAATCTAAACGAGTGGACGGTTCCCTGTACGCCTGAAGAAATCGCTGAAGCCAGGAACGGCAACATCAATATTGTTTTGACGCCCCACAAACGGGTGCCGCAAGACTGGTTCCCAGATTTCAAGGCAAGCGAAGTCGAAGTGTTGTGTCTCGCGGGGAGCGGTGGGCAACAAGCGCCAATCCTGGCGGCAGCCGGTGCCAACGTTACCGTCTATGATCTCTCGTCAGCGCAACTAAATCAGGACCAAGTCGTCGCCAAACGGGAGCGATTGAAGATCAAGACAATCCAAGGCGACATGCGAGATCTGTCCGCGATTGATGACGATCAATTTGACTTGATCGTGCACCCTTGCTCCAACGGATTTGTGCCTGACATCAATCCGGTTTGGAGAGAAGCATCTCGCGTACTGAAACCAGGTGGTGAGTTAATTTCAGGATTCACGAAGCCGATCTTTTACATTTTTGACTATGAGGAAATGGAAAAAGGAAATTTAAAAGTCACTTTCTCGATACCCTATTCTGACTTGACCAGTATCTCGGACGAGAAACGTCAGACTTACATCGACGCGGGCGAGCCGCTTTGTTTTGGTCATAGTTTGACGGATCAGATTGGTGGCCAAATTGCTGCGGGGCTTTCGATTGTTGGGTATTACGAAGACGTTTGGGAAGGGATGGCGATTTCCAATTTCATATCAAGCTTTGGAGCAACTCGAGCTAGGTTGGTGAAACATTGATTTCCGTTGGTGTTTTTTTGATATCAGTTGTCAAGTTTTTGAATTGAACGCCACAAATCAAAGTCAATCAGATTTGGGATCATATGGAACCAAGGCAAGTTTTCATTTTAAAGAATGAAGTTTGCATTTTGATAATGAATGAAGCCAATGTTAGAGGCAGAATGTAGATTCGTAGATAGTGGCCATTCATTCGTAGGTTGTGCCCGTTCACTCCGTGATTGTGGCCGTTCACTCC
>CAYMFZ010000328.1:0-5400 GCA_964389585.1 uncultured Pirellulaceae bacterium
ACTCGCAAGTTGGATCCAAATGTCTTGAGTGGCGACTCGCCAATCCTTTTCTTGGAGCATCTTGAGCAAACGTCGCCCCTCCAAGTGCTTACGACCATTCACGGCCACTGACGCCTCGCGATAAAGACGCTCGTAACCGACGGCCGAATAATCCTCCAGCAGCTTTTTTCGTTCCTCGCCAAAGGGAGAGCGAATCCGAACCCACTTCCCCTCTGACTCAATGCTTTGGCCAATCGCACCGATTCGATCACCACGCTTAAGTGCGATCTGAGAACGCAACACAAACGGTTGAAGCGTCCCCTTTTCGGCTTGGACAACCTCTTTCAACAGTTCCTCCGATTCGTCCAATTCGCCTTGGCGATAAAGAATTTTTGCCAATTCGAATTTGCACAACGGAAGAACAATTCCCCTCTTGAATGCGGCTTTTGCCTGTTCCGGGTCACCATTTCTTAAATGGTTTCGGCCAATGAAGAACATGCCTTGAGCCGGTGCCGAATGACCTAGCTCAATCGCTCGCGCGAATTGCTTGTTCGACTCTTCCATATCACCAACTCGCGACAAACAAAACGCATAGTCGTAGGCGACATCAGCAGACTCTGGCAGCAGCTCCGCCGTTCTGGCATACGTTGATTTTGCTTCGGCGTAAAACCCGTTGGCCATGTAAACTGCTGCCAAGCGATGCCAATCGGCTGGCGTTTTCGTGGCTTCGATTTCAGCCTTCAACTCCGTTTGCGTGATCTCATCAAGGATCGACAGATTTGGAATTGGAGGAGTTGGCTTGTTTGCCGCCTTGAAGTAAAAGAAACCACAAACTAGTAACTCGACCAGCAACAGCACGAGAAAAATCATCAATCCCTTATTCATTCGGATGCTCCTTCGCTTGATTTGCCATTTCCGACTTGAAGAAACGCATCGACCGAACCGAAGTTGATGCTCGGTTTTCGAAAATGGAAACTGCCAGTCACAATATCATTCTTGCCATCCTGATTTACGTCACCACAAGCGACCGTTGCCAGTTGAATTGGGTCGCTCGCAATCTGCCATGTCTTAAAGTTCTGGCTTCCATCATTCTCTAGCCACAACACACTTCCCGCGCCCTCTTGTGACCAATCGTTGAACATCGTGACAACCGCGATGTCGGTGTCTCCGTCGTTATCAAGATCGCTTGGGCTAACACCATACACGCCACCGATGTCCGCAATCTTCTTTTCTTCAAACTTCCAATCACCCTTGTTCTCCAGCCAGCGAACGCCATGCCACGGCTGCGGTGCGTTGTTGATCAATTCAAGATTGTCACCGATGGGGATGATCAGATCTTGATCTCCGTCTTGATCCAAATCATTGGCAACCATCCCTGCGGTTCCAAGATCAAAGTTCCAAGAAGAAAAGATCCAATGTCGTTTTGCATTCTTGAATCCATCGCCAGGATTCTCAAAAGCGATTACCTCTTCCTCTTCCTGAGAAACGATCGCAGCAAAATCAAGATCTCCGTCACCATCGAAATCCGCAACAGGAACATGAATCGTCCCTGAAATTTTGATCAATTCGTAATCGGTAAATTCCTGATTCCCATTATTTTCCAGATAGAGAATCTCACCGGTCAACAGTCCACCGAACACGGCAACAACTAAGTCAATATCACCATCGTTGTCAAAGTCACCACCCTGTGCGTCCGTTACTCGACGAACGTGTTTTAAGATATCTCTTGTTTTGTAAGTTCCGTTGTCGTTCTCGAACCAAACAACCCGACCGACAAGATCATTAGTCGGCTGCACGCCACCAATGCAACTGACGAGAAAATCAAGATCACCGTCTTTGTCCAGGTCGATTGGCGTCACATGACCAGGACCTGGAAGTTCTTTGTCTGGGTTAAGAACCTGACTAGACCAATCACCTTCACCTTTTCGAGTTAGCCTTACAAGTCGCCCGGTTCGAGAATCGGTTGCGACTACATCAAGGCCTCCACCGGACTCAGCATCTATTAACTGAACGTTCGTGTAGAGTTGGCCAAACTCAGGTGCGGGCGTCAAAGGCTCGCGCGTGAAGTTCATTGGTGACGGATCGAAGGTCGCCACAATACGCTCGGCATCCATGGCTTCGCCAGCAGCGGGGATGTGGGGGTAGTAGAAGAAAAAAGCGATGGGGATCGCGAATCCGAGCCCCACAACTAAGTATTCTAAAATTCGATTTTTACGATGGCTTTCGGTCACTCGTGGCTTCCAAGTTTGATTAGATCAATCTGCAGGTACTCTAATATCCGAATTTTTCGGCAATCAGCAACAGTAGGGCTTTTCGGTGCCAATGTGCGACGGCAGTTCCAGTAGTCCATTGTGGCCGTTCACTCCGTGAACGAGCGCCGTTTCCGAGCGAAGCGACAGAGTGTTATCGTCATTGAAAAACATGGTGCATTTCACTATCACAAATGATTGAGGTACCACTTCATACCGACCAATCAAGAGCTATTAAAGTGCATTGGTTGTGGAAGCCATTCAACCTTCGCTTCGCATCAGGTTGGCGCTATTTCACGGAGTGAACTGCCACAATCAACCTCACTTGGCTGTCGACACCGCTCATCAAGCAGATTCGGTTTGCTCGGCGATCGTGTAAACGAGCGCTTCGAAATCATTAATCGCCTCGGCTAATAGGCACTCATCTCAAGCACGTTCAAGCTTTTAAGCGACCCGATTTTCAGTCCTTTTGATGTCGCAAAAGAAAAACCTGCTTGTGGCACAAGCAGGTTTAGCGTGTAATCGAATTAGCTGGTCAGACAAAGTCTGCCAAACTTTACATCAAAAGGACTATTCGCCTTCCTCGGCCAAAGACCATCCTTTGATGTGACGGTTTCCATCTTCAGCAAATTTGTCCAAAGTGGCTTTCACGTCCAAGTCAGCAGGTGCGCTGAACGAGCAAGAGTTATCAGAAGGATCCGTTTTGATGTCAGCAATGCCATCCACAGTTTTCAGAGCGCTTCGCACGGAAGCAGCACACCCACCTCAGGTCATGCCTGGTAGCTTCAACGAAACAGTTTGCGTTTTGCCATCGCCCTCTTCCGCGTCATCACCCTTTTTCATTTTCTTCTTACCACCCTTTTTGCCCTTTTTAGGCAAGGCAGCTTTCTGCTCATCAGTTAGAAGCCCCATGACTTCCTTCTTGATCGCCGCGTTAACTTCGTTAACTTTTTTCTTGGCTGCGTCGTAGGCTTTCTGCTCTTCTTCGTTTAGCCCCATCGCCTTGACGCCAGCGGCCCAAACTTTATTACCCTTAACGCCTTCTTCCTTGGCAGCGGCGATGCCTTCCTTGCGTTTTGCTTTTTGGTCATCGCTCAGCAAACCGTCTTGAGCCTTTTTTGCTTCTTGCAATTTAGCAATGTGAGTCGTGACGATCTCTTTTGCTTTTGTTTGCTGCTCCTCAGTAAGCTCGACCTTACCGAAACTTTTCATGATTTGCTTGGTGGCATTCGCTACGGCGCGATCCATTGCCTTCTTCTTTTTTGCTGCTTTCGCATCGTCTTGGGCGACGCAGTTCGCGGCGACCAATAACATCAGCGTCAAGCTGAATAAAACTTTACTTAATTGCATCTCTGATTTCTCCATGATTGGAATAGATTTAGCGGACTCATATTTGAGCTTGAGACTGGCAAGGTTGTCAATTTCTGCGTCCCAAAATCTAAAAGATTCGTGAAACTAAGCAATTAAGCTTTTCCGATTTATTTGGATTTTCCATCAATAAATTGAGACCGAACGCGATCACTCTGCCAATTGGACTACCCCAGCGAACCAATGGAATAAGATGCACCAGCCAGAATTCTGATTTCATCGAGAGCTATCAGCAAAGCCATAAAAAGCAAAAAGCCAGTTTTCGCCGTTTCGAATCGAATCGAAAATCGAACCCGGAAAGTGAGCAACCAATTCAGCCACCAATTTGATACATGGCTTTTTCCGGTCGAACAAACTGACCGTCATCTGAACCATGACCAACTTTTTTTGCAGCCACGCACTCTCGAATGATCGCTTCGATTTCCGCATCACTCGCGTCAGATCGCAGGCTTTCGCGAACGTCCCATTCCTCGGTTGAGAACAAGCAGTTTCGAAACTTGCCTTCGGCTGTTACCCGCATCCGATCACAATCACCGCAAAACGGCTCGGTCACCGAATTAATGAATCCAATTTTGCCGCCACCATCCAAGTTCCGACAGTCGAGGGCGGTCTGGCTCTGATTGGGCCGGCTGGCACGTTCCAAAGTTCCGACTTGCTCAGCGATCAACTCTCTGACCGACGCCCCTGATAAGACTTGGCCGTTCTCCCAAGCCTCATCTCCGTCGAGAGGCATGAACTCAATGAATCGCAACTCAAGGCCGCGCTCGCGAGCAAAACGAGCCAACGGCACGATCTCCGTCTCCGAGATTCCTGCGATCGACACCGCGTTGACTCGAATCTGTTCAAAGCCAACATTTTGTGCGACCTCGATTCCGGACAAGACTTTCTCCAGTCCTTTCCTGCGCGTGATTCGCTCGAACATTTCAGGATCAACTGAATCCAAACTGACGTTCAAGCGATCAAGTCCGGCTTGTTTTAACTGTTGAGCCTGCTCACCCAGCAGGAGCCCGTTCGTCGTGAGCGCGATGTCTTTGATTCCGTCGATCGAACGAATCATCTCGATCAGCTTCCAAAGCTGAGACCGAACCAGCGGCTCGCCGCCAGTAATTCGAATTTTGTCGACGCCTTGACTCGCTACGACTCTAACTAAACGCTCAATCTCCTCGAACGTCAGAACTTGCTGTTGCGGTAGAAACTTCACCCTTTCCGGCATGCAGTAGAAACAACGAATGTTGCAACGATCGGTCACGCTGATGCGCAAACTCGTATGCTTCCGGTCAAAGGAATCTAAAATTGGTAGTCTGGTCATCTCATTCACGTTTCAAAATCGCGCCGTCCGGGTGAACCCACTCCGTCGATCCATCAGCCCAAAATTCTCGCTTCCAAATCGGAACTTCCTTTTTTAATAGGTCGACTAGCCAATTGGCGGCTTCGAAACTCGCGACGCGGTGCGGCGTGCTGACTGCGACCGCGATACTGCACTCACCAAGTCCGACCAAGCCGACTCGGTGGACGATTGAGCACTTTTCAATTGGCCATTTTTCGTTCGCCCGATCTCGAAGTTCTTCCATCTTTTTGATTGCCATGGCCTCATAGCATTCGTACTCGAGTTTCAAAGTCTCACTGTCGCCGGTGAATTTCCTTGTTGAGCCAACAAACAACACCGCCGCGCCCGCCAAATCAGATTGAACTGACTTGAGGACTGATTCGGTGTCGATTGGTTTGTTTGTGATTGCAATCATGTTGTCAGCGAAAGATCGTATTGAATCGGCTTTTCTTTAACCACCACTAACCGGCGGAATCA
>CAYMFZ010000328.1:5410-6194 GCA_964389585.1 uncultured Pirellulaceae bacterium
GCTAGTATCTGCGAGCAGAAATGAAATTTGTTGAATGTACCTATCCGCCGCTAACTGGTGGAATTAGCGCAACCTCAGAATCTTGATTCAAGACTTGTCCATCTACCGCGAACTCATGATCGACAGAAATCGCCGATCGTGCAACCAATTCGCCAACGCTGGGATAGCTCTCGATCAAGCACCGCTTGAGGTCGCCAACCGTCGAAGACTCTGCCATTTTGATTTCGATCTCGCGCTCTCCAGCCAATTCCTTGGCCATTGCGAACAAAACAACTTTGACAATCATGAAACCACCAAATCTCCACTACGCCGATTGAAAAGATCATCCAATTCTGGCATCAGCCCATAAGCCATCGCCAAAATTTTGATCGGATGCACGGTTGGCTTAGTCGTGCCTTGCTCCATCTGAATCTTACAAGTGCTGCATTCCGTCGTGCCGGCAATGATGTCAGTACTACGCATCGCATTGATCAGCGCAAAACCGATCCTCAGACTTCGCAGATAATTTTTTCGCTTGATCCCAAACGTTCCAGCCATTCCGCTGCAACCCTTTTCAATCATTTCGACTTGAAGCCCCGGAATCAATCGCAAAAGCTTCATCGCGGGAATTTCGTCACCAAGCGCACGCTGATGACAAGGCAGATGGTAACCAATTGCAGCGTTGACCGGCCGGAAATCCAATTCCAAATCACCCGACAGATGAAGCTGCATCAAAAAAGAGGTCGCGTCGATAGTGTTGTTTGCCACAATCCTCGCATCTTGATCGTCTAGTAGATTCAAATAC
>CAYMFZ010000328.1:6204-6667 GCA_964389585.1 uncultured Pirellulaceae bacterium
GCCGAACCCACTCCGCTAACAATTCGACGTTTTTCCCAGCAAGCTTCTTCGCGCGAACGACTGAGCCTTCCGAAATCAACGACATTCCCGAAACGTTTTGGCTTGGCGGAACAACGACGTCGATTCCGTTGTGAGCCAACACTTTAACAAACGCCTGCCCCAACTCAACGTCATTCCAATTAACAAAGGCATCAACAAAGTAGACGATCTTGCGTGACTGTTGTTTCGAAGGACGTTGAAGTTTATTTCGACTGGCCCAGCGGGCGAAACTTGTTCTGGAAAAAAGTGGAAGCTTACGCCCTTGCGAAATTCCAATTGTCTTGTCGAGCAACCACCGCGCCATCCGACTTTTCAAAAGCCGGTTTGTGACGTTTGGCATTTGGCCGGCGATCTCATAAAGCCAATCCAATCGCGTCAACAACCAATCCGAGATCCTCATCCCATTGATTTTGTAGTACTGCGC
>CAYMFZ010000329.1:0-6652 GCA_964389585.1 uncultured Pirellulaceae bacterium
GTCATGAACGACGTATCAACGTTTGCTTGGCCAAAAACTTGAACCTCAACTTGAACCGCCTAATGCAGCTACTTGTCTGGCTGCGTGTTCAAGTCCCAGTTGTAATCTAAGAAAGCGACCCGGTATCCGCCTGCCGCTGCGAACTTCTTTTCGGCCTCTGGGAAGTAGGGTGCAAGATAAGTCAACTGCTCCGCTTGCGTTTTTCCAAAGTCAGTTCCAAACCAAGAGATGATGGAGCTAAGAAGCAACTTCTTGTTGGCGACATCCATTTGCAAGTTCTGACTTCGCGAGAAAAAGTCTTGCGTGTTGGTTGTCAATTGCTGTTCAAGTTTGTCGGCGGTATACGCTTCGTTGAGAAGCCGCGGACAGCCAATCGAAGCACAAACAATTGCGAAGTGGATGCGGGGCTCAGTCATCTTTCGAAGGATTTCATGTTCGATGTGGTCGAGTGAAACTTGTTGATCGCCAGAGGTCAGTTTTAGGTTTTTCCAAATATTGTAACCGAATACTTTGGCGGTATGGTTGCGAATGCTGGTGGTCGGATAGACGCGCAAGATTCCCTCGATCGTCAACGCGTTGTAGGCATTGATCCAGTAAGCCAATTTTGCGGATTTGGTGGCAGCCTTCGTCGAGTCTGCTTTGCCAAGCTCGGACAGGTAGTTCTTTAGCGCGGCGCGATCGTCAGCATTCGAATGCCAACCGCGATAGTTCACCATCCCATTTGCATCCACGTACCTTTTAAGTAGTTGGTTGAGCGTTTCGTGGTCGATCTGATCAAACGAAACTCGTTGATTTGCCGGCCATGACTTTCCTGCGGTTTCGTCGCCAAAGGCTGTGATTGGCAACAAGGCCAGCGTCGCAACCAAGAGCATGAATGAAATTGGGGTTGCTCTCAGGTGTAGTTGTGTTGACTTCATGATTCGAATTTGAGGGCATTGAGAACGAAGCTAATTGAATCCTATTGGATCGCCTTACAGATCACGTTGAATCTTTAAGACGCGGCTAGTCAATTAACCTTACGAGAATTGTTGCGGTGCAGATACTCAACTAGTTTGCATTGCTAGCCATGCCGAAGTTTGGAAACTGTGCCACCTCGAAGTAAAAACCTGATCGTAGTAAGATGGGTTAAATGACGTTATCCGAGCCGGAGGGCGAATCCTCATCATTTCAAACCAAGCCACAGGTTTCCAGCGCGGCAACCAAATCAAACGCGGATAAAACGCGAAAGCCTGACGCTGCTCTCTCTGATCCGCCACATCATTCTCGCAATTTTGGCTTGGCCGTTATCTACATGGTCTTCATGCGAACGGGTTGGATCTTCAAAACCGAAAGCGTCGTCATGCCTGCCGTCCTCGATGTCATCGGCGGATCAGGCTGGTTGCGAGGATGTTTGCCGATGCTCAACCGGTTTGGTCAGAGCGTACCGCCGCTGCTGGCATCAGACCGCATCCGAAACACGCCCTTTAAAAAGTTTGGTCTGTTTTCAACCACCTTCACGATGGGACTTTGTTTCCTTGCGCTGTCATTGGTTTGGATGTTTACCGGCGGTCAAAAAAGCTGGTGGCTGCCTTTAGTTTTTTTGATTATCTACGGGATCTTTTTTGCTTCGACAGGGTTGAACCAGTTGCTGCTCAACACGATTAGCGGAAAGTTAATTCGTGTTGATCGCCGAGGCCGATTGGCTTTGTTTGGTACGGTCCTGGGATCAACGGCGGCGATAGTTTGCGCGTGGTTCTTGTTAAATCTCTGGCTAGTTGACGAAGCGACGGCAGCCCCTGGGCAAAGTTCAAACTTCGTTATGATTTTCGCTTTTACAGGCACCGCATTTGTGGTGGCCGCGATCATAGGCTTATTTCTCAGGGAAGAGCCAGATGATTTCGGCAATGAACGTCGAAGTGGCAAAGGGTTGTTTCTGGCCGCGATTTCAACCGTCAAGCACGACCGAAACTTTCGTAAGGTCGCCATCATCGCTGCGTTGTTCGGAATGTATCTGACTTTGTTTCCGCACTATCAAAGACTTGGTCGCGATCGTTTGGCTTTGGGTTTGACCGCAATCATTCCATGGGTGCTTGCGCAGAATGTTGGCGCTGCGGTGTTCAGTATTCCGGCCGGTTGGATTGCGGACCGATTTGGAAATCGTTTGGTTCTCCAAGTGATGTTGTTGGTGCTGTGTATCGCACCGATCATGGCTTTGGTGCTGGCGAAGCTTGGCGATGTCGGCCAACCTTGGTTCACGTTTGTGTTCTGCTTGCTGGGGCTGACGCCCGTCACGATGCGAATCTTGAACAACTACACATTGGAAGTCACAGGCAATAGCGAGCACCCGCGCTACCTCAGCACTTTAAGTATCGCAATGGCCGTTCCTGCAATCTTGCTCAGCCCTGTCTTCGGCGCATTGATTGACTGGGTCGGATTTGAAGCCATCTTCCTGGTCGTCGTGGCTTGCGTTTTCTGCGGTTGGCTACTGACGTTTCGAATCGAAGAGCCAAGGCATTCGTAATCGTTCTGACGGAATGCTTGAGTGCAGAACAATTGTCCTCAATTGTTCCTGAACACACTCCAGCAACGCCTCTACAGATGCTTAAACTTTCCGGAATCCGCACAACCCGTTTTTCGGTTTCACGATCGAGTCGCTACATGTCGAATAACTCACACGATGGTGACTGAGTTCGACGTCGCGACAAGAGCGGAAAGGAATTGTTGACATTCGAGCGTGAGATCGACGATAATTTGTAAAACTGTCGCCAATTTTCATCGGAGTTGTCAGGTGTTGCAAAAATCAATATTCGCCGTCGCTATATTCGGCTTGGTGTTTGCGTTTTCCGTTTCAAACGTTGCAACCGCTCAAGAAGATCTGACGGGAATCAAATGCGTGATGAACGCGGACAAGTCTGCATTGGTTGAGGCGGCAGTCGAGTACAAGGGCGGCAAAGTCTTCTTTTGCTGCGAACATTGCGCAGACGAATTTCGCGAAGACATTAAGCTGAAAGAGAAATCAAAGTTCGCAACCAAGGCGAATCACCAACTCGTGCTAACCGGCCAGTTCGTTCAGAAAGGTTGTCCGATGTCTGGAGGCGCAGTCGACGAAAATTTGACTGCCACGATCGGCACGATCAAAGTCGGATTCTGTTGTGAAGGCTGTGCCAAGAAAGTAAAAGAAACCGAAGGACTGGCTGAAAAGGCAAACCTGGTTTTTTCTGAAGCCGCTTTCAAAAAAGCATTTCACAAAAAGCCGGCTGCAATCAACTTGACCGACATCAAGTGCATGATGATGCCAAAGAAAGACGTCGTCGAGAAACAATCAGTTGACTACAACGAAGGCAAGGTCTTCTTTTGTTGCGGCGGTTGTGCGAAAAAGTTCGCAGCCGAGCCTGAGAAATTTGCTGCCTCTGCCAATCAGCAGTTGGTGGCTACCGGCCAATTTGTTCAAACGGGCTGCCCCATTTCTGGCGGCGATGTTGATGACGATGAAAGTTCCGTCGTCGGTGGAGTTACAGTGAAGTTTTGCTGTGACAAATGCAAATCCAAAGTTGATTCAGCCGCGACCGAAGAAGCAAAAGCTGAATTGGTGTTTGGCAAAAAGCGATTCGCCAAAGCGTTTTCGAAACAATGAATCGCCCCTTCAGAATTGGCGATTGAGAATTGGCGATTGAAATGGAATTAAAACGCACCATGGAATGTGCGTTCAAAATACTGAGACGATTTAAAAATGGAGTTTACACATGTCTACATCTAATGTCCCAACTGAAAAAGACTACGATCCGATCAAGAACCCGCGTCCTGAAGACCTGCACGCTTACGGGATTGGAAACGCTCTGATCTGGTTGGCAGTTGTGTTTGCCATTGCGATGCTCGTTTACTGGCTGGTTTTCTAGCTCGGCCGCTGAAACCTCGAGTCGAGCAAACTCGAATCATTCTGATCTATCCGCAGCGGGGACGCTTTGGCATAATTTCTGAACTTCAGAAACTTGGCCAAGGACGGACCGATGCGGATTTTCTTTTCAGTTGGTGAGCCCAGCGGCGACTTACACGGATCGAACTTGATCAATCGGCTGAAGTCGCAGGATCCTTCTTTGGAGTTTGTTGGTTACGGCGGTCCTAAAATGAAGACCGCTGGCTGTGACATTCAGTTTGATCTGACGTCTCTCGCCGTCATGTTCATCGGTGAAGCCCTCAAGAACATTCGTTTGTTCTTTCGTCTCATCGGCGACGCCAACAGGTACTTCGAAAACAACGATGTGGATGCCGTCGTCTTAATCGACTACCCCGGTTTCAATTGGTGGATCGCGCGCAAGGCGAAGAAGCACAACCTACCCGTCTTCTACTACGGTACTCCACAGGTTTGGGCATGGGCTCCATGGCGGGTCCGCAAGATACGCAAGTTTGTCGATCACGTGTTGTGCAAGTTGCCGTTCGAAGTCGAATGGTTTGCACAACGTAAATGCCATGCGACTTATGTTGGGCATCCTTACTTCGATCAGATTGCGCATCAAGAGTACGACGAGAGCTTTCTGGAGTCGCTTAAAAATTCCCAGCAGAAGATTCTGACCTTGCTGCCTGGCTCACGCAATCAAGAAGTCACGAGCGTGCTTCCGATCTTGCTCAAGGCTGCCAAGCAGATTCAAAGTCAAGTGCCTAACTGTCGTGTTGCAATTGCCAGTTACAACGAGAAGCAGTCCAAAGTCGCGCGAACACTGATCGCTGAGGAAAATTTGGACTTTGACGTCTTTGTCAATCGAACACCTGAGTTGATGAAGGCAGCAGATGCGTGCATTGCCTGTAGTGGATCTGTTTCGCTTGAGCTTCTTCATCATCGAAAGCCAACGGTCATCGTCTACAAGCTCAAACGTTGGGTGATGGTGGCTCAGTCGATTTTGCTACGTGTCAAATACATCACGCTCGTGAACTTGATTGCGACCAAAGACATCAAGAAACGGACTTGGGCGCCTACGAATCCGGATGCGAAAGATGCAGAGCCAATGGTCATGCCGGAGTACATGTCGGTAGGTGATCCGTCAGACAAAGTTGTTCCTTGGATTGTTGGCTGGCTGACGAACGAAGAAAGCTACAGGGACAAAGTGAACGAGATGGATGCGTTGGCAGCTAAATACGCAAAGTCTGGGGCTACCGAAAGAGCCGCCGATTACATTCTTGCTCAATTGAAAGAGTCGCCCGTCCCTTCTCGTGCGGTTTCGCACAATGATCACGAGAAAGATTGTTCATCGGAGCAAAAGCCCGCAGATAATTCGATTCCAAATTCGAATGATAGATCAGCTGCTTAGACTGATCGTGTCTTAGGCTTCCAGCCTGAGTTCATCAACGCTCAGGTTGGAAGCCTAAGGCACTTGAAGCGTAGCGCGGCATCCGACTGGATTGAACGGGCTCTATTCCCTGATATATTTTTTCATGACTTCTGCCGCATGCGCTTTGCTCAAAAGCCATCTTAAGCTTCTTACCGGAGTGACGACGTGATACTTAGTGAACCTGGCCGGACTGGCTACGACCTTAACTTCTCATGCTTTGGGTTTCCGGTGCGCGTTCATCCGGCGTTTTTTATCATGCCGGTTCTATTGGGACGCGGTTTGATTTCACCAGAAGTCAACACGGGTGTCGGTCTCCTGCTTGTAATTGCAATTTTCTTTGTCTCAATTCTTGTGCATGAGCTTGGCCACGCGATCGCGTTTCGTTACTACGGAATTCCGTCACGTATCGTGCTTTATTGGATGGGCGGATTGGCGATTCCAGATTCGAACAATGTTTGGGGTTCGCAAAAACGTGGATCTCTGAATTCCAATCAGCAGATCGTGGTCTCATTTGCTGGGCCCGCGTTTGGACTGGTGTTGGCAGCCGTGATGGTGGGCGTCGTCTATTTATTGGGTGGAAGTGTCATTGTTGAGAGATCTGGGCTCATTCCACTCGTCCTGCCAGATTTCCGCGAAACCAGTTTCCCCACTTTGGGAACCTTGTTCATGGTTTGCTACGGCGGCATCGTTCTCAATATCTTTTTGAATCTATTAAACCTCGTGCCAATCTATCCGCTCGATGGTGGACAGATTGCGAGGGAGATCATGGTTCAATTGGATTCATACAATGGCGTCAAGAATAGTATCTATCTTTCAGTTGGATGCGGTGCTGTGATTGCAGTGTTCTGCCTGATGAACGACGCGCGAATGATGGGTTTCTTTTTTGGCTATCTCGCGTTTATGAGTTTTCAAATGCTACAGAGACAAGGCGGATCACGTTGGTAGCAGGAGGGATTCGACTACTGATGTTGAGCATCAAATCCATTGGCCGATCAAAGTAAAGCCTTTAAGCAATTTTGTTCGTCACAGATGCGCGAACGCTCATTCGTTTTCGTTTTCTTGTTTGCAAACGTTTCGATGACGCAATCAAAAAGTATTCGCAGCGCATTCAAAAACGGATGATGTGTGCGCGAAACGGATCGTTTTCATAAAAAAAACAAAACTTTTTCGAAAAAAATTACAAAGCGAAAAACTGTCGACGCACAAGTTGTTGTTTTGTGTTTCGCTTTCCAACCAAAGAGCGCGTTTCTTTTGTCGCGCTAATGTGTAAGTACAAGTTTTTATAAAACACGCCAGTTGGTTTGCGTTTTTCGAATTCAAAAACCAATTCACAAGTGTTCAAAGTCTCG
>CAYMFZ010000330.1:0-6648 GCA_964389585.1 uncultured Pirellulaceae bacterium
GTTCTGATTGCGGAGCAATCAACGACAATGCCCCAAGCGGCAACATTCGCCCAAGCAATCGTTTTTGTCCCTACAAAACGACGCAGATTGACTTCTTGCAAGAATCAAATTCAAAACACGGAAGATGCATGAATTGAAGCGACCGATATTTTGAAAGTGGGGTTCGCAACCAAAATCAGGCATCAATATGTTCCGTTGGATTTCGCTTTTTGCATTCACCGTGATTGTCTGCCTATTCGCTTTTCAACCCAACCAAGTTGAATCAAAACCTCAGCCACTCAAATTTAAGACTGTTTGGACGCCGAAGTTTACCGTCAGTTACTGTACGCCAATTGATGAACGCTACTTCACTCAGACGGTTGTTAGGAGAGATGTCGCCCCTCAAAACGCAATCGAGTTTCTTCCGAAAGACCGACTCTTGAATGCCTATCTTCGTCCAGGCGAGATGCTACAGTCCGACGACGTATGGGTTGGTAAATGGAGGAGCCACATTCGCAGTCCGTCGATTCCACAAGGCTTCAAGGTTATTGGAATTCATCTGGAGAATATTGACGAACGAACGGGCTTGTTGATTGGTGTCCACGATTGGATCGATGTGATTGGTCGTGTTGAACGTGTCGAGGAGGGAACCATTTCGAAAGGAGAAGCGATCGTCGCGAATAGGGTCTGCGTTTTTAGCGTTCGTCTTCCAGAAATAGACATGAAGGAGCCAGATTCCAAACCTCTTGTAGGCTTGTTTGTCGCTGAGTCAGACGCCGAAGAGATTTTCAAGGCAATACGAAACGACTGGCAGTTGAGCATGACATTACATCGCGACTAAACTAGTCGTTCGTCAGACTTAAACAAAGCCTGAGATGTCGGACAAGTCCCGATTCCGCAGCGATTGATTGGGTTTGCGCGCCAGAACGCCAATTCTTGTGGGCAGCACATGCGATCATGCTTTAGAATTGAGTTTGTTGCTTGGATTCATCGATAGCCCATCAAAGTTGATTGGAGAGTCTCGTGAGTTTTGTGTGTATACCAAGACAGTGGACGACCCTGTTTGCGGTTCTTGCCTTCGTGTTGCTTACATTTGTTTCGAGTGTTTCCGCGCAGGATTCATTCAGCGTCGGTGACAAAATTCGATTCGAGTTTACGCGTAAAAAAGTAACGGGCACCATCACGAAAGTTCTGTCCGATGGCATCTATAAAGTCGATATCGACAAGGGCGACGACCGCTTTCTTCCTCCAATGACAATAGTTCGTCAAGCGAAAATATTGGGTAAGATTGATTCAAGAGATACGAAGTCGAACAACAAGCAAAAGCAGCCAGTCGCAAAAACTAAAACGAAGCCGAATCCCAGCTTGGGTGTTCGGACTTGGCAAGACAATACGGGCAAACACAAAATCGAAGGATCGTTCGTCGACTTGGTTGATGGTCAAGTCAGCTTAAAAGCGCCTGATGGCAGTCCGATCAAAGTTCCACTTGCAAGACTGAGTCCAGAAGATGCGAAGCTGGCAGAATCCTTGAAGACCGAAATGGCGGAGGGAAACCCATTTGCAGGCGGCGAGATGCCAGGCGAAACAACCAGTCCCGAGCCAAGCTTCACAATTAGGGAAATGGATTTCTCGAAAGCCAAAGGAATCACGGCTTCACTAACCGACAAATGGAACGTTTCGCCAATTCAGGCCGACCCCATTGCGGTCCCCGACGGAATCAAACTTCATCCAATCGCAGTTTCCGGACGGCGTCAAATCGTCCGCGACATGCGAACGCCAAACCGACTTTACATCGGCAATCGAAATTTGCTTAAGCGTGTTGAAGAGGGATTGGTGATTGATCTGGCAACAGGAAAAACACTTGGTCCGTTCACGTATCCTATGAAGAACGTTAAGACGATCGCATTCGATTCAAAATCAAATCAACTCTTAACTGCAACCACAACGGGTGAGAGGTCGCGTCCGAAAACGGTTGACGTTTGGAGAATCAACGGCAACGAGGTGGAGCACAAGTTTGGATTCGTTGCTTCGAACAAGAAGATCGTCATGCCGGTTCGATCCGGAATGTTTCTCGACAGCGAGCGTGTGTTGTTAACGATTTTTGGCCAGGCTGGCATCTTCAATCTGAAGACGATGAAGGCTGAAACAGGATTTCAGTTTTTTGGTGCGTCAATCGTCGTGATCGGACCCAGTGGGAAATACCTTTATGGGCGTGTCGCCGAAAAAACTGCGATCTTTGATATCGAAGCTAAGAAAACAGTCGGCAGTCTGAACCAAGTGCTGCAAATCACGAATAACTTTTGTTTCAACGATTCAATGACACTTGCCGCTTTTACTGAGGCGCAACGTTTGGTTATTTTTGATCTCGAAAAAGGAGAGCAAGTCGAAGAAGTGATTCTTCCATTTCAAATTACGGCAGGAACAACTCCAGTGTTTCTCGACGAAGAGAATGTTTTGTTGACCCGTAGTATGACAGCGTCTTTGGTTAATCTTCGACTTAAGTCACCGATTTGGTCGTTTCAAGGTCCCAAGTTTCAGTCGGTTCCGGGAACCGAAAAGCTATTAGTAGTTGGGAAAGAGTCAGGTGCCAATTCGGTTGGGCTGGTGGATATGCCTATTAAAGCCGCCAAAGATTTTATCTCTGCAACAACACTCGCGGATCTAATTGTGATGCCGCGTGGTTCCGCTGTTTCGATTCGCGGAATCAATGGCTCGGCGCGACAGAAAATTCAAGATCAGTTGGAACGGCATGGCTATCAAGTCACAAATGATGCTCAATTTGAGTTTCGGACATCAGTAACCAAAGGCGAGAAGACAACGCGGACCTATCGTGACGTAACTGGCGGCGCGGATGAAACCGTAACGATGCAGTCAGAAAGTTACGAATTGGCCCTTTTCAAGGGCGAAGAAAAAATCTGGTTTCGAGTGGGTGGCGGCGGAAGCAATGACCCCGGGATGTTCGTTCAACTCAATGAGGGTGAATCGGTTCAAAGCCGGGCGAATCAAAGCAAGGCTTCCCCCGATGGCTTCTTTGGCTCACTCTTAATGCCGGAAGTTTTTATCAAGACGCCACCGGGCTTCCACTTTGGAACCTCAATTGATCTCGATGACTTTTAGTCTTGATGATTTCCTATCCGAATGATCTCGAATCTGAATGGTTTCTAATCCGAATGATCTCGAATCCGAATGATCTCGAATCCGAATGATCTCGAATCTGGAAAAGTGATTCAAGATTGTGGCGTTTCACTCCGTGAAACAGCGCCAAACCTGATGCGAAGCGAAGGTTTGTTTCGTCTCGCGAGATACGGCACTAATTGATTTCGAACTCTTGACATGCCTCGAAGAGTGATTGGTATGATTTCAAATGCGAAAAAGTTGAGGACAACTGTTCTACAATCACGACTTGTTGCAAGACCAAAACAAGTAGCCGCCGTTCTTGAGAATAGCCTTCGATGGATTGTTTCGAATAGAGTACTGTAAAAATTCGGATGCTCGAATTTTGAGCGATCACCCATTCATGCGTTCCCGAATCACTTGTTCGACTTCGTCAATCTTGACTCTGACTTGCTCAAGCGTATCGCGATCGCGGATTGTAACCGTCTTGTCCGTCAGAGTTTCACCATCGACCGTGATGCAATACGGCGTGCCGGCTTCGTCTTGACGACGATAGCGTCGTCCAACTGCTCCCTTCTCGTCATAGAAGACTTTGAAATTCTTCTTCAGTCCAAGATAGATCTCTTTGGCGACTTCGGGCATGCCATCTTTTTTGACAAGCGGAAAAATGGCGGCTTTGATCGGAGCCAAGCGAGGATGAAGCTTCATCACAGTTCTCGTTTGCATCTTGCCTTTTTCATCTGGCTGTTCGTCTTCGGTGTAGGCTTCGCAGATAAACGCAAGCGCCGCCCGATCTGCACCCGCCGATGGTTCAATCACATGTGGCGTGTATTTTTCATTGGTGAGATCGTCACGGTACGAAAGGTCCTTCCCGCTGCCTTTCCATTTCGGTTTTCCGTCCTCGCCCAACTGGACCTCGAGCGGGCAACTCTTCTCGTCGAGCTTGCCTTCCATGTGGCTGCGAAGATCAAAATCGCCGCGATGCGCGACGCCTTCCAACTCACCGTACTCTCCCTCAGACATAAACGGAAACGCGTATTCGATATCGGCGGTGCCAGTCGAATAATGAGCAGCTTCTTCCTCGGTGTGCTCTCGCATAATCAGGTTGTCACTGGCAATTCCCAAGTCGTGATACCACTTCAGCCGGCGATCGCGCCAGAACTGATACCACTTGTGAGACTCGTCTGGGTGGCAGAAAAATTCAATTTCCATTTGCTCAAACTCACGCGAACGGAAAGTGAAATTGCGCGGTGTGATCTCGTTGCGAAAGCTCTTTCCAATTTGAGCGATACCCAAAGGCAAACGATGTCGCGTACTGTCGAGAACATTCTTGAAGTTGACGAAGATGCCTTGAGCGGTTTCGGGCCGAAGGAAAGCCGTGCCTTCTTCGCCCGACATCGCACCGACGACCGTCTTGAACATCAAATTGAATTCACGTGGCTCCGTCAGAGTTCCCAGCTTCTTCGTGTCGGGACCAAGCACTTCTTCGAAGCTGTCTATCGTGGTCAAGCAAACAACGCCGCCGTCCCACTTGAGATCGTCGATATGTTTATTGCGAAGATTGAAGAACTTGAGGGCTTGCTTGGTTAAGTGATCTTGTTCCTGTTCGCTCGCTGGAGCAGTGACAAAAATCTTTTTTCCCTTGGCTTCAACCCAACGTCCGTTGAGTTGATCATGGCGGTAACGCTTTTTCGTTTCGCGACAATCGACCATGTGATCGTGAAACAGATCGTAATGGCCCGAGCATTTCCAGACTTGCGGGTGCATAATGATCGTGCAGTCGAGGCCCTCCATCGCGTAGGGTGAAGGGGCTCCGGGCAAAGTACTCATGTCGTCATGAGCCGAAACCATGTCGCTCCACCAGGCTTCTTTGACATTTCGTTTTAGTTCCACACCGAGTGGGCCGTAGTCCCAAAACCCTTGAAGGCCACCATAGATCTCGCTTGATTGAAAAAGAAAGCCGCGTCTTTTGCAGAGGGATACGATCGAGTCCATATTCATGGGAGATTCCAAGTCACTTTTTATTTGTAAGACGCAGGCTGACGCGAATTGCGTTGCCATGCGAATTGAGTTTTCTATTTTCTACTAGGGCGATTAATGGGCGTGTTCAACGAGCCAGATAGTGCTGACGCCCAAACTGCAAACCGCGATTTTAGAGTGATTTGGCCAACTGCAGTAGGCCGGAAAACGATAACGTTGACAGTAGGGTAATCGCGATCGCATGCACTCGATAAAGTGACCTTCATTGCCCAAAACCTAGATGCTCAATCAGCCGTGAGCCGAATGAGCCAGCCTCGGGTTAGTGGTTTGTGAAAGCTTAGGATCAGCCGAAGTGCGTTAGCATCCGGTTCATCGCGTAAAACCGGACGCTAACGCGTGGTGGCTGATTTCTAACACTCCAAACTTTAGGGCTGGCAAACCCAAACCAATAGGATAGCCAACAGAACAAGCCATGCGTTCAACTGGCCCGAGGCTGGCGCCAACGGCTCACAAGTGGGATAGCCACTTAATCACAACGGAGAAATTCGATGTCCTATTCGGTAAGCAAGATTGAACGATCACGCTCTCAAACGGATTGACCAACTGGCCACGTCCAATTCTGGAACCACAGGCACCGTGTTGATTTGTGAAGCGAAAACAATATCCGCGTCATGGCCAATCTTGACCAAATTGATTCCACCTCTCGCATTTCGAAAGAAGTCCGCCAGCGGCTTGCCTGCTTGAATTGCACCTTCGGTGGTTCGCCAATGATCGAGCGCCAGTTTAGCCGTATCCGTCAACACATCTGGTAAAGCGTCAGTCTCAGCGCGAAGTTTTAGCAAGCGATCCATCAGCGCTCCGGCAAACATCACATCTTCGCTGGTGATAATTCGATCTGTCCCCGAGCACATTACGGTGACTTGCGAATCAGACTCAACCGCTTTGGCCACGGCGTCCAAGTTCACCATCGCACCGATCAAGATTCGCTTCGCCGCCCTGCACTGCTCCATCGCGACCGTGCCATTTGTCGTGGCCAGGATCAGGGTTTTTCCTGTGATCACTTCTGGTGTGTATTCGATCGGAGAGTTGCCCTGGTGAAAACCGTCGACAATTTTTCCTCCACGTTCGCCTCCGATCAAAGACTCGCCGTTGTGCGCGTCGTGAGCAGTGCGAGCCGCTTCTACACTGGGCTGAGGGAGAACTTGAATTGCTCCATGATTTAGAGCGTTGACAATCGTGGTGGTCGCGCGCAAAACATCGACCACGATCACCGTTTTGTTGACCAACGAATCAGGATCAATAAGGCTGGGCAATAGCACAACGTTGAGATTCGCGGTGGTACGCTGAGACGGAGTTGCGATGGCGGGACGAGTTTGATTCTCGTTCAAGGCAAAGGCTCTTTTTTGTTCGGTTTCAGTTGCTTTTGAAGCTCCTTAGCAAGTCGCTTCGGTTAATGTATCCTGACAGATTCGGTTAGTCGAAGTAAACCCAGTTAGGGTAAATCCAATCTCGGAATTTTCCAATTGTGGCATTTCACTCCGTGAAATAGCGCCAGCCCCCGATGCGAAGCGAAGG
>CAYMFZ010000331.1:0-6642 GCA_964389585.1 uncultured Pirellulaceae bacterium
CTCAATTCTCAATTCTCAATTCTCAATTCTCAAATTCTCAAATTCTCAAATTCTCAAATTCTTTCGACTTTATTCCCCTAACGAATCCTTCACCTCGTCAGGCAAAAATGCCTTGGCCGCTTTCGTCCACTTCGATTCAACGGCATCCGCAATCGAAATGCGCAGTTTATCTTGTTGCTTCGTCAGTGACTTGTTGATCTTCTTGAGAAGTTTCTGTTTCTTCTCATTGATCTTTTCATCAAGCTTCGTACGAACGCCCTTGGTGACTTGTTGGGCAAACTCGCCTCCCGCTTTTCCAACCCGGTCGATTCGGAATTCGTCAACGACCAAATCAGCGTCGGTTGCGACGGGGACGAATACGAGATCAGGAGGAAAGACACTGCCGCCCATCTTCACTTCCAGTTCGATTGAAACCACCAGGCGAACTTGTGTGTGGCCTTCGACGCCGATGCTATAAAGTTGAACCCCTTTAACCCATTTGGCTTGTCTGCCTTGGATATCGAGGTGTGCCAAAAAGTGCACGTCGAATGCGAGTTTGTCGTCTTCCGTTTCTCGCATGTTCTTGATTTGAACCGTGAACTCTTCAGTCGGATTGCGAAGCTGCGCCGAATACTTCTTCCAAGTCCCATGATTAACTAGCTTCTTACGTCGCTTGGTTTCGATCTTGAGTCCCTCGCGTCGAAACTTGACGCCATTCCAACGTTCGTCCTGCGCTCCCCAGTCTTTGGTTTCTTCAAAATTATGAGGAATGTTTTCGAGAACCAATTTTGTCAAAAGCCGATCAATGTCTTGCCCGGCGTCGGCAGATTGATCTTGGGATGCCGTTGGTTGGGGGTGAGGATTTTGGGCGGAGTCATCTTGGACGAGGATGCTAAACTCCGGGCGTTCTACCTCTGACGTTGGATGCGAGGCTTGACCAAGCAAAGCGTCTGGTCCGACGACTAGCGCGAGAACACTGACGCAAAACAGCCGCGCCCATCGACTGGTCATTAGCCGTCGCTGCAAGTTTTCAAATTGAAAGTTATCGAATTGGAAAAAGCGTTTTGACATTGCTTTATATATCGACGAATTGATATCCAACGGCTAGCTCGATTTACGGTTCAAAATGGCTGTTGTTCAGCTTGCAATGCGGTTAAAGTCAGTCAAAGTCGCGTTTCAAGGAAAAAGGGTGATAGCAATTTGAGAAGCTGATTCCAAGTTCACCTATCAATCAGTTGCTGATAAAACACTTCAAATGAATTCGAATAAATTGGAACCAGAAGTTTTCAGGTTCGGTAAAGCCACCGTAATTGTTTGTTTGCTGTTAGTGGGTTGCAAAGACTCGGTGGTTTCAAAATCACTGCCAACACCGATTCGGGACAAGGTCGAGTACAGCCTAACTGGAGAGATTGAACGTGTTTGGGGTGGAGATCATTTCGAATTCGGTGATCAGAATGAGCTGCACTACATCCTGGTTCGAGGAGTTGATTGTCCCAAGTACGCTCAAGAATTCTATTCACAGGCCCGGCACTCGACGATGGATTGGACGGCGAACAAGCAAGTTCGAATCGAGATCGTCGACCGAGATGAAATGATGACTGAGATTGCAGATGTGTATGTGGGCGATGGAGATCGGGAATTCAATTTGGCTTTGAGGTTAATCGCAGAAGGATTGGGGTGGTACGACGGAAATGAATTCGAGGGATCCGCCGCGTTAGAAACCGCCCAAGCCACGGCGAAGGAGAACCGAATTGGGTTGTGGAGTTCGGACAATCCGATTCCGCCATGGGAATTCGAATCAAAAAAAGCGCAGTCAATCCTCAATAAATTGAAAATTGAAAAGTGACGCGTCGAAACGTCCTGCCAACGTTCAAGCAATAAAAAAACCGTTCAAAGGCAAAGCTTTGAACGGCTCATTTTTAGAATCCATTCGTCAGTCTCGTTTCGTCTAGTCGACCAGTCGAACACTTTCAGCTCGCGGCCCTTTTGGACCCTGGCCTTCTGAGTATTCAACCTTCTGACCTTCGCGGAGGTTTTCGTAAGTCGTTTCTTCTAAAGCCGAATGGTGGAAAAAGATATCTCCCCGCTCGCCTTCGATAAAACCAAAACCCTTGTCCGTCAACTTCTTAATCGTACCTTGCGGCATTCCGCCACTCCCCAAACAAAAACACAAACTTCGCCGGTCGCAATTACCGGCATCCAAACCAACCCAGCGAAACCAACTTTGGAAGTAGTCGAGACCGCAAACCGCTAAGCTTGGGGTTGTTGGATGCGAATATTGATGGCAACACGTCGTCGCCAATTTCGGCCAACAGGATATCAAGATTGTATGCGAGCGACTAAACCGACACAAATAAATTTGCCGAACCAACGAACACTTCATTTTCTTTGAGCGGGTTCCGCGTCCTGCGAAAAACTCTCCCCATCTAGTGTCACCTCAAAAATTGCTGGCAAAAGCGAATGTTCGATTAGAGTTTGCTTACCCAACAAAGCGTTTTGAATAACTTTTGTTTATACTTCGAAACTTGAATTCGTCTCCCGTATTAGTCGCTTGACATTCCGGCAACTGACCAAATTGACAACTTTTACCCAGAGAGAGAATTGAGCTCAGAAAGAAAAACATCTTTCAAGCGGTTGAGCAACGCAATTGCGGCGCGACCGAAAACGCTTGTGATGATCTTGGTTCTTGCGATCGTTTTTGGGCCTTACTTCTACAGCCGGATTTTTGCGCCGATCAATCGTATTCGAATGTCCGAGAACGAGGCGACTAAAGTAGCCGCTCCCAAAGGCTCGTTTTCAATTTGTTGTTTCAATATCGCGCACGGACGAGGGGCGACGGATGATAACTGGGAACAACCCGGCTCTCAAAAACCAGATCGAATCCTTGAGATAGCCTCGTTTCTGAAAGACTTAAACGCAGATGTTGTCGTGCTCAACGAAGTCGATTTCCGCTCGACGTGGAGCGGGAATCAAAACCAAGCCGTTGCAATCGCGGAGGCTGCTGGTTATCGGTTTTGCGTCCAGCAAAGAAATTTAGATTTTAAAATTGCCCATCTCAATTGGAGTTTCGGCAACGCTATTTTGAGTAAGTTTCCGATCACTTCGTCTCAAAGTATCAACTACCCGCCAACGAAGACTTGGGAAGACTGGCTTGTCGGTTGCAAGCGTGGGCTCGCGTGCGAAATCCGGCTCAGTAATGATGAATCGATTCGCGTTGCTGGTGTTCACCTCGAACATCGAAGCGAGTCAACCAGGTTGGCTTCTGCCAAAATGATTTACGAACTTGCAGATTCTGGCGGACCGCCTTTGTTTGCAGCGGGCGACTTTAATTCAACACCGACTGGATTTCCAAACTCACAACAGACGAAATTGGGTGAGAACGCCTTGGACTGGTTGATCGCTACAGGTAGCTTTCAACATCGACCGAATGCAAATCCAAACGATGAAGAGTTGACGTTTTCGACTTATTCACCTGAATCCGTTATCGATTGGATTTTGATTCCTACTGGGATTGTCGGTCAGCGAAAATTTACGTTTACTGAGTACCACGCGATTGCGACCGATCTGTCTGATCATCGAGCCGTGTTGGCAAAGATAACTTTTGACTCGGCGTCGAGCCGTTAACGTTGGTGCCTTGGTCGGCAAGTGATGATTAAAAATTTCGAGGCAGAGTTTTAGACTCAACCAGAAACACCATGAATTCAATAAGCTCATCGACTGAAACGAATCACGATCACGGAACTGCGGAGGGATTGATTTTTGATTGTGATGGAACACTTGCCGATACCATGCCACTTCATTTTGTCAGTTGGCAGAAAACGATGGCTCGCCACGGAATTGATTTTGATGAAGATCGTTTCTATTCACTTGCCGGCCAACCGACCGTTCAAATTATTGAAACCTTGTTGACCGAACAATCACTCAATGGCGATCCGATTGAAATCGCCAACGAAAAAGAGCAAGCGTTTTTGGACGTCTTACCCCAAGTCCAGCCAATCGAACCAGTGGTTGAGATCGCGCGGCGACATCGCGAAACGCATCCCATGGGGGTTGGCTCGGGTTCCAATCACGATGTGGTTGTGCAGGTTCTCAAGCACATTGGCTTGGACGATTTTTTCGACGCCATTGTAGGAGCCGAAGACACCGAACGGCACAAACCCGAGCCCGATGTGTTCCTGAAAGTTGCGAAGCTTATCAAGGTCGAGCCAGATCGGTGTCGCGTTTTTGAGGATGCTGATCTTGGAATCGAAGCAGCGCGGCGAGCTGGAATGAGTTGGTTCGACGTTCGTGAGGTTCACACCCCGCGCCGAATAACGCAGTGAATTGACGGCATCTTAATCTCCAAATTCTGTTCTTAATCTTAATCATACTCCTAATCTTAATCCTCTTTTTCCACCCATGACGGACTTTGAGTCGGCTCTGTCGTTCAGCGTCGTTTGGCGAAACGTACGAACAGTCAGTTTTGGATCAGGGAAAGATTGAGAATAAGCACGGCGCTTTGCTTGTTCTTGCCCACCTTTGAAAACATTGGCGATTGTTGGACAATGTGTGGCTTCAATCGAGAACTCTAAACCTTCTACAGAACAAGCCCATGTCGAAATCGAAGATCGTTTACACATTGACTGACGAAGCCCCAGCCTTGGCCACTCAGTCTTTTCTGCCAATCGTCCAAGCCTTTACCTCTGCTTGTGGCGTCGAAGTCGAAACGAGAGACATTTCGTTGGCCGGTCGTGTGATTGCGAACTTCCCTGAGAACCTCACCGACGAACAGCGAATGGGTGATGCACTTGCTGAACTTGGTGAGTTGGCAAAAAAGCCAGAGGCCAACATTATCAAGCTTCCCAACATCAGCGCCTCGGTTCCTCAGTTGAAAGCCACGATCGAAGAGCTTCAAACCAAGGGCTACAAGATTCCTGACTATCCTGATGAAGTCGAGACCGACGCGGACAAAGAGCTGCGAGCACGATTCGCAAAAGTCCTTGGCAGCGCCGTCAATCCGGTCTTGCGAGAAGGTAACTCTGATCGCCGAGCCCCCAACGCCGTAAAGCAATATGCGAAAAAGAATCCGCACTCGATGGGAGCCTGGTCGGCGGATTCGAAAACTCATGTCGCCACGATGGGCGAAGGTGATTTTCGCTCAAACGAAAAATCGGTAACGATTGAGAAAGATGGCAACCTGAAGATTGAATTGGTTACCAGCAAAGGCGCAACAACGCTGAAAGAAGCGGTGCCGGTTCTTGCAGGCGAGATCGTTGACGCAACTTTTATGAGCGTTAACAAGCTCAAGTCGTTCCTGGCAAACCAAGTCGCGGACGCCAAAGCCAACGGCGTTTTGTTTTCGCTTCATATGAAGGCGACGATGATGAAGGTTTCGGACCCAATCATTTTCGGCCACGCTGTGCGGGTTTTCTTCGCGGACGTATTCGAAAAACATGCGGCTGATTTGGAGTCTTGCGGGGTCAATGTGAACAACGGACTTGGCAACCTGATTTCTGAAATTACTGAGTTGTCATCCGAAAAACAAATCGCAATCAACGCGGATATTGCGACGGCTTACGAAAATGGTCCTGATCTCGCGATGGTGAATTCAGACAAAGGCATCACAAATCTTCACGTTCCCAGCGATGTCATTATCGACGCATCGATGCCGGCGATGATTCGCACATCCGGCCAAATGTGGAATGCAGAAGGTAAACAGCAAGACACCAAAGCCGTGATTCCTGACAGTAGTTACGCCGGGCTTTATCAAGAGACGGTCCAGTTCTGCAAAACGAACGGAGCTTTTGATCCGACGACGATGGGCACCGTTCCCAACGTTGGCTTAATGGCTCAAAAAGCTGAAGAGTACGGCTCACACGACAAGACGTTTGAGGTTTCATCGGGCGGAACCGTCAAAGTTACCGATGCAGATGGCAATGTCTTGATTGAACACGAGGTCGAGGCAGGCGACATTTGGCGAATGTGTCAAGTGAAAGATGCGCCGATTCGTGATTGGGTGAAACTGGCCGTTACTCGAGCGCGGGCAACCGGCTGGCCTGCGGTGTTCTGGCTGGATGAAGATCGAGCTCATGATGCTCAACTGATCACAAAAGTAAAAGCTTATTTGGGTGACCACGATACCGACGGACTTCAAATTGAGATCATGTCTCCAATCAAAGCAACACAGTTTACGTTGAAGCGTTGCAAGGCTGGCGAGAATACGATCTCAGTGACCGGAAACGTACTGAGAGATTACTTGACTGACTTGTTTCCGATTTTGGAGCTTGGGACGAGTGCAAAAATGTTGTCGATCGTTCCGTTGATGAACGGTGGCGGATTATTCGAAACGGGTGCGGGTGGTTCGGCTCCTAAGCACGTTCAGCAGTTCAATTCCGAAAACCATTTGCGCTGGGATTCGCTCGGAGAGTTTTTGGCGTTGGCTGTTTCGCTGGAACACCTTTCAGGTGCCAGTGACAATCCAAAGGCGAAAGTGCTTGGTGAGGCGCTCGATCAAGCAACGGAAAAGTTATTGGACACCGGCAAGTCGCCGTCTCGCAAAGTCAACGAGTTGGATAATCGGGGAAGCCATTTCTATCTTGCACTTTATTGGGCACAGGAACTGGCTGCACAATCAAACGACGCGGAGCTTCAGTCGGTGTTTACTCCAATTGCAAAGGAGTTGGC
>CAYMFZ010000332.1:0-2402 GCA_964389585.1 uncultured Pirellulaceae bacterium
GAGCTGGGACTTCTGGCGAAGTCCACTACAGGTTTTGAAATACCCTCTAGTTAGATAATACTCTCCCTCCAGGGAGGGTCGAGCCGTCGCGGTAGCGAATTGCTCGGGGAGGGAGCCGATGAAAGGGCTTTCCAATGATTCTACTTAAGAAATCCGCACGCCCCCGGCTACGCCAACCCTCCCAGAGGGAGGTGGTGTTGAAGGTGCACAATCTCAAGTAAGTGCCATGAGGCAATCGCTGCCGGGAATTTGAATAAACTTCCCAATAATCTTGAAACTGGGACGAATAACAACACTGGTTACGAGACAAGCCATCAACCGAAAGCGTAAAAATGAACGACGGAATCTGCTACCCACCCGTAAAGCAAGGTAAGCCATCAGCCGATTTCGATATTCGTTACGTCAAGTACGTTCCTGAGGGCTACGTTGACACCCACTCTAAAGCCGTTGGCTATCTTTTGTGGTTGGTTGGATTTACTGGCGCCCACCGTTTCTATTACGGTCGCCCTTTGACCGGTCTTCTTTGGTTCTTGACTTTTGGATTGTTTGGCATCGGGTGGCTGGTCGATTTGTTCTTGATTCCGTCAATGGACCGCGAAGCCGACATGCGGTTTAGTGCAGGTGCGGTTGACTACAGCTTGGCTTGGGTGCTTTTCGTTTTCCTCGGTTGGTTTGGCTTACATCGTTTCTACCAAGCCAAAATTTTCACGGGCTTGGTTTACTTGTTGACTGGCGGATTGTTCGGAATCGGACTGGTCTACGACGCGTTCACTTTGAACGAACAAGTCTCAGACTCAAATGTACGCCGACAAGCAGCTTGGATGTAGAGTGAACAACCTTGGTCATTCATCGAGCCCGTTCTTCACTCAACGTTGTCCAACTCTGCTTCCGCAATTTCATCATCTCGTTCGAGAACCGACATCTTCGCTGCTTCCTTAAAATTCAAGTCGGTTGAAGCTTGGCCGAAGCCAAAGTCGCCAAGCCGTCCTTGATTATCTTTTCGATCAGGACCGACACTATAAAGCAAGTAGTCTTTTGAATCGTTGACCGGTCGATACTTTAGATCGGTGTTTGTCGAATCACCACTGAAGGGATCAGTTGGCACTGAAGGTAAGTACTTGGGCACAAGGTTTTGCAAGGTGTTGGGGTAGCCGCCTTCGTCGTGGCGGTATAACTCAAGCGCCAACATGGCAATGCTTTGTCGGCGCGTCGCGTGCCCTCGATTAATCGCTTTCACGATGTAATCATCGAATGTATTGCGAGATTCTGTTGCATCGCAAAGCATCCAAAGCCGACCTGACCAAAATGACCACCGCCAATGCGTAGACCGGTCATTCGAATAGATTGCATTGGGATCGTTGGGTCGGGCATTCATTTCCAACAATATTTCTAACGCCTCAGTGAGGGCAGTTCTTGAGGCAGTTGGGATGGTCTCTGCAATTGAATAGTGCCCCATTCCTTCAATCGCGACGGAAACTAATTCTGAATTGATCAGCATGTTGGCAGATAAGGGTTCGCGAAGTCTGACGATTGAAATACCATCCTCAAGTGCTTTGTCTGCCTTTCCGTCTGCGAGCTCTAACCTTGCTTTGTCTGATAGTGCTCTTGCAATTGTCCGAAACGAGATGGTGTTATTCCACCCCTCGAAGGGATCGTCAGCAAATGGAGTTGCAAAAACTAAATCAGATTCAAGCAATTCTTGCAACTCAATAAAATCTGCTTGATAGTTTTCTATTTCTTTGCGTTTGCTTGAGTCACGGGCAATCGGATAACTGTCAAAGACTTCGCTGGCGCTGAACCGAAGTGCAATCGGAATCAGTTTCTCGAATTGAGTCTCTTCAAACGTTTCGACATCAATCGTCGGGTACCGAAAAGCGAGTTTCAGTCCAACGTCCACCGTGGCGACGCCCAAGGCAATAACAATCACTGCCACCACTGCCATTCCAATCCGAGATAGAGGCAGCATCTTGCCCGACCCGTCAGAGTTCAAACGGTTTAGCAATCCGATGATCCATCCAGAAATGCCGATCGCAATCAAAACAGCGATGGCAAATGATTCCAAATCTCCCCAGATAAAACTGGTTCCAGCGATCGCGGCGAACAGTGATTTCGTGTCTGGTTCAGGGAAGATGCAAATGTAAGCGAAGTAGATGCCCGTTGCCCAAAGCGGAATTGCAACCGCAACTGCCCAACGACATGGGATTTTTCCGATCCCAACTCCAATCATGAACGCCAGGCCCACCGCGCAGCCGAATAGGACGGAACGTCCTCGAGATTCTAAATCAGTCGAATCAACCGATAACATTGCAAAGAGAATTGCGAACGTCGCGACAACCAACAACAGATTCGAAAGGCTCAGCTCAAATTTCCAATTGGCCACTCCAGTTCGATCCGACTGCCAA
>CAYMFZ010000332.1:2412-6640 GCA_964389585.1 uncultured Pirellulaceae bacterium
AAGCTCGAAATGATCTCCAGCAGGCAGACAAAAGAAGGATGGTCAGGCCATTGAACAACTGCATCAACATCAAGTCAGAAGCTTCGATGGCTTGCATGGCAAAAGCCGCGATTGAAACAGCAGCAATTTTTAAGAACCAATGGCACTTTCGAGTCGCAAGCCAGATTGCTAACAGAGAATAAAGAAGCCAAATTCCAACGAGAGAAACCCAGAAAACTTCTACTCGAATTAGCTCCAAATCTGGCGGAAGAAATTGTTGCATTAGCGGTTTTAAGTATCCAAGACTTGTCGATCGTTTGACGTTGCCCCTAGTTCGTTCCGGCCAATCGAATCTTAAGAATCACCTTGACCAATCGCTTCAAAAACCGAAACCAATTCTGCGTCTTGGCTAGGTTGAATGGTTCGAAGGTCAAGATATAGACGATCCTTCTGCACGCGACCCATCACCGATGGATTGGAGTTCCGTAAGTGATGAGCAAGTTTATTCAAGGACATCTCCACCGGTTCAATCGCCAAACACCATGTCGGAATCTTCTGCGTTGGCAGACTGCCACCGCCCAGCATCGACTGATCTTCAACCACATCGCAAACCCCAACGTTTGGGAGGTGGCTAATTTGCTGAGCGATCTTATTTGCTCGCAAGTTCAAATTCTCGATCGGCATCGAAAGCATTCTCAAGATTGGAACTTCCTGTTCCGCTTTTTCCTGATCCCGATAAAGTCGTAGCGTCGCAGCCAAAGCAGCCAGTGTCATCTTGTCGACGCGCATCGCTCGCATCAGCGGGTTCTTGAGAATTTTCGTAATGTACTTCTGTTTCCCAATGATGATTCCGCATTGCGGTCCGCCAATTAGTTTGTCACCGCTAAACAAAACCACATCGGCTCCGTCTTGAAGACTGTCTTTAACCAACGGCTCGTCCATCAAGCCAAACTTGGCAAAATCAATCAATGCTCCCGATCCAACATCGTCGATCATTGGTAAATCGTGCTTGTGAGCGACATCGACCATCTCTTTGGTAGAAACAGTTTTCACGAAACCAACGACTTCGAAATTGCTCGGGTGCACTTTTAGTAACGCACCCGTTTCTTCGCAAATCGCATTTTCATAGTCCGCCAAATGTGTCTTATTCGTTGTGCCAACCTCTCGAAGTTTCGCACCGCTGCACTCCATGACATCGGGAAGTCGATAGCTTCCGCCGATCTCGATCAACTGGCCGCGAGAAACGATGACTTCTGTTCCCGCAGCGAGTGCCGACAAAGTCAACATCGTTGCGGCGGCGTTGTTATTGACGATCACAGCAGCCTCAGCGCCTGTCAGCTCGCACAACAATTTTTCAACGGCTTTGATTCGCTGGCCACGCTCACCAGTTTTTACGTCGACTTCGACGCTGGCGTAGCCCTTTGAAATTTCTTCAACCGCAGCAAGTGCAGAAGTAGCCAATGGAGCTCGACCAAGTCCAGTATGCAGAATGATTCCGGTTCCGTTTACGACGGGACGAAGGTACGGGGCTTCTTCCGATTTCAACCAATCTGCAATTTTATCGGCGAGTTCTGTCGGCGTCGGAATGGAAACGTCTTCGGTGGCGGTCGAGACTTGATCGCGCAAGTCATCAAGAACCTTTCGCACGCCATCAACGACAACATTATGATTGACAGACTCAACCATCTGTTTGAGCTGGGGACTTTCAAGCAATTGGCTGACAGATGGGAGGTTGCGGAAAATTTTCGCCATGGAAGTCTCAAAAATCAGGGTTCACTTGGAAGCTTAGTTTTATTTGCGTTCAACGTGCAGGCGATCCAAACCAGCAGTCGAATCAGTGTTACGATTCAGGCGATCGCTTGGCTTGCTCTTTCGCCGCGTCCAATTCGGCTTTAGCGTGCGGCATGAATCCGGATTCGCTGAATCGTGTATCTTCGCCTATGCGATTCACGCGTTCTTCCATTTCTTTGCCCGGCTTGAATGTAACGACAAGCTTTTCAGGGACGTGGACTTTGTCGCCGGTCTTAGGATTTCTCGCATCGCGAGCCGCACGTTTCTTGACTTCGAACACGCCAAAGTTTCTCAACTCAATTCGCTGTTCGGTTGCGAGGGCTTCGATGATGGCGTCGAAAGTCTTTTGAACGATCTCTTTGGTCTTCAATTGCGTGAGGCCAATTTCCTCGGAGATCGTTTTGACGATTTCCTTTTTAGTCATTGTTTGCTCCGACGTTGGTTGCCAAGTTTGTTCGAACAAGCCATTGGATTGGAATCGCCCTGATGAATTTCATGAAGGCAGATTCATCGATGAATCGCTCGGTGTAAATTGTCCATTTCATCGCAGATCGCGAGAAATAATGAGGAAGCGGGACAAAAACTCGACAGCCGGCATTCGACCTAACTATAGATGCAGTAAGCACTAAAGTCAATCTTGAGCCACCGTGTAGACGTCAACAATGAACGCGAGTTCCAAAATTTTGGGACCGCAAACCGAAGTTTTACAGTTGGTTTTCACGTTCGACTAATTGCCAGTCACTGAATCCGTTCAGATCTTCATTGTCTTTCGACGTTCTTCAATTTCACCAAGCTGATGCAGTTTTCCTGTTCCGCTTCCTGGACAATCTTCACATGTACGTTCCCAATCCTCAGGGGTTCGCAAATTGCTGTCCCAAAAAGGCCAAGTTTTACATTGGCGTGGACGGGCGTCGTAGACTTCGCATTTTCGCGTCTCGTTGTCAAAGAAAACGCAGTCGCCGTTGCTGAACTCTTTCAAGCTACGACGGATTCCAATTTTTCTCGTGTACTGATCTTCGAATTCTTCAACAGGAAGTTTGACCAAAGCTGCGATGTCGGCAATCTCGGCTTTGTTTACCCAGACGTAACCCGGGGCTCCGGTGCAGCAGTCTCCGCAACCAGAGCAAGTGAACTTCAAGCCGTCTTTGTACCAAGGTTCTTGGGATTTCTGCTTAGCCATAGCGCAATTGAAAATAGATAATGGATTCGATAACTCGATTTCACAACGAGCGTTCACATTATCGCAAAATTTTTGAATGAAACAACAAGCTCCGTTAGTGCATTCTAAAGCTTTGAGAGTTTTGAATGAATTTTAGTTGGTGGCTCTTGCCGAGAGTCACCAAGCTGATGGGGTGGAATTTTTATCGGTTAGGAACTAACTAAAATTAGATCTTGCATGATTCTTGGAAACTTCCGGCAGAAGTTACCCACCAAAACGTGCAGCAATCAATAAAAGTCAAACCAACGCTACTTTTTTTCTGGATTGGTCGGACCCTGTTTTAAATTTGGAGTTTCTTCGGAGGCCACAAGTTTCTCAAGTGAGCGCGCAATCGCTTTCGCAAAATTAGTCGCACCTTCGGGCGTTAAATGAACACTATCCTTTAAGTCATCAAGGTTCGTCATTGTCTCCGAGGCAACGATGTGAATGTTTAAGTCACCGGCATTTCGACGAGTCGAGACAAGTTTGTCGGCGGCTTGGCGAAAATCTGCGTCGGTGTACTCGTCACCAGTTCGCTTCGACACGGTTGTCTTGGTCTGCAGCATTCGTAGGATTGCGACCGGCGCATCGGGGTGAGCGGCGCGAATGACATCGACCGCAGCGTTCATGTCCTTGGCAAACTCACTTGGCTTTTTTCCTTTATTCACCCAATCGTTATATCCCCAGAGAATGGAGACGAGATCGACACGGGGCAATTCGGTAATCGGCGTTGGCATAAAAGCATTGGCATTACTCCCTCCTACGGCAAGGTTGTAATGCTCCATCTTAAGTGCTTCCGCGACCTGCCAACTCCAGCTTTCGTGGCTGATCGATTGTCCCCTTCCATGTGTGATGCTGTCGCCCAAAACGACAAAGACTTTCTCTCGCCGAGGTGGCGCGGTCAAGAGTTGGAAACCGTCTTTTAGATTCAGCTTTTTGAAGATTGGATTTTGAAAAATCGGAAAGCTGATTCGGTACTCAACTTTTTTTCCTGGATCAACTGAGCGAATCTTCAGTTCGTTGTCAGTCTTGTCGATGTTGAGCGTCTCGGTAAATTTCCCGTTTTGAAAAACTCCAAACGCCGCTCGCTTTTCAGTATGGAATTTGATTCGAACATTCGGGCTGTCAGTTGCGAAACTCAACGAGACCCCAGTCGTACTACGAGCCTTTTCTGCGTTGAAATGATGACTGGGAGGTTTCGCTTCACTTAGAGGGTATTTCAAAACCTGTAGTGGACTTCGCCAGAAGTCCCAGCTCGCT
>CAYMFZ010000333.1:0-6630 GCA_964389585.1 uncultured Pirellulaceae bacterium
TTGCCAACACTCTCGCACCAAACGGATCACGCGGGCTCCAGTCAGTAGAAGTCTCAGCAGAGGTTTGTCCGCCAACCAATTCAATTTCAATGAAGTTATTCGGTTTCTCCTGAAATTGCTTAAAGTGGTTTTTGACGATGCGAAAGCGTGGATGATTGGGGCTTGAGATTCCCATGTCGAGCCAGCCATCGCGATCGTAGTCGAACAAGACGAATCCACGACCGTCTTCGCGAAAATCCGCACCTGAGACAAGGGTCAGGTCTTTGAAATTCCCATGGCGATTCATAAACAAGCGATGACGCTCGCCGCCGCTCAGTGCGTTGCTACGAAAAAAGGCACCGGCTTTGGGGTTCTCGGCTGGCGGAAACGGGTCGAGATTGAAACCTTCATCACCCCATTCATTCAAGTTCTTAAATTCGTCTTCAACCTCAGGGCCAAAGCCCACGGCCGTGCGCCACAGGCAACTTCACAAATCTTTGTCAGTGTGAAGTTCTTTGGGTGGTGAATAGAAACCGCTTGGTACATACAAATCCAACTCGCCGTCGTTATCGAAATCAGCGAACTGGCCTCCGTAAGACCAGCCAACACTTGAAACATGTTGCTGGTCATCTTCGGGACCCGCTGATTGCTTCAGTTTGCCGTTTTCATTCTTGTACAAAAAGTTTCCAACGGCAGAAACTCGCACTCGCTCATCGACGTTGTCCAATTGCGAAACGATTCGCATACCCGCTTTGGAATACATATTGGAAACGTAAAGGTCGAGATCGCCGTCGCTATCAAAATCGCCCCACGACGCACCCATCGCGAAGTTCATGGCCGCGTTGCCAATGACTTCTTTTGTGACGTCTTCAAATTTCAAATCAAAAGAGCCCTGCTCTGTGTCATTTCTCAAGAAAACGTCAGGCGAGAAATCATTGCAGATGTACGCATCCAAATCTCCGTCGTTATCAAAATCGGTCCAACTCGTTTGGTAGGTGTCCCGAAATTGCTTGAGCGTGTCGTCGATTTTGACCCAGTCGAAATTGCCGCCGCGATTCATCAAAACAATATTGGGCGGGCCGCCGCGATCAACGTAAGTATGCTGATCTTCGATTCGCCGCCTGGTCTTGAAGCGGTCGGTAGGCCGCGTCGTCTCTTCGTACCAATCCGCAACGGATCCAGTCCCAAAAGCGTACGTGCTGAGGTAAAGGTCAAGCAAGCCATCGCGATTAATGTCGACGACCGAGGCGGCCAAAACGAATCGTGAATCATCAAGAAGTTTGTTGGCAGATTCGTGCGGAACAAATTTACCGTTCTCGTTGATGAACATTTTGCTTCCGGCCATCGAGATTCCGATGAACACATCAGAGTCGCCGTCGTTATCGAAATCAGCAAAGTAAGCGCAATTCGCAAGCTCGTTGACATCCAGCCCGCTCGATTGCGTCACGTCAACGAAAGTTCCATCGCCTTGGTTGCGAAGCAACTGAGCCGGTTGCCAGCGAGCGGTCACGAACAAGTCATCAAATCCGTCTTGGTCAATGTCGACCACGCTGACGGATGGATATTGAAAAGCCGAATACCAATCGCTTAATCCCTTGAACTTGGAACGTGCTTCCTTGAAACCGCGATCAAAGCCAATTTCGCCCGAATGTTTCACAATCATTTCTTGGTGGGCTGACCGTTGGATTTGTTCAAGAGTCGCTACATCAGGAATAGCTTGTTCCGTTACGTCTTCGAACAACACATGTTTCGAAGTTGTGACCTTAAGTTTTTCCTGCTCCCATGAGCTGAGCTGCCAAGTATCTTCACCCGAATTGGTCCATCCAAGTGTTTGGTATCCTTTGACGCCGATCATTCGCCCGTCTTCGGTTTTAATGCGACCTTCAAATTTTGTTTTCATCTCGAACTCGTTTGGCGAGTTCGGAAACGACGCTTTGAGAACGCCAATTTGGGCGTCATCGAAGCGATTGCTTGCCAACAGCGGACTTAGGATTTTGACGAGGGGGACCGCCTCGGTTGTTTCGGAATTCGGCCAATAGAAATAGGCGGAGGCTGGGTCGTCGCTCTTTGATTCCGCTTTCTCAATAGCGGTTTCCAATTCCATGGACGAAGGACCCAAGTACTTGATCTTGGCTTGAACGGAGCTCTCAAGAACTGAGCGGTCGATGTCTTGGCTGTTGGTGAACGAGCGAGCAAGTTGCTTCATCTGCGAAGACAGCGATTGCAGCAGGTTTTCGGAATCAGAAATCCCTTTGACCTTGAGCTGAGCTGGTGAAAGCGTATCGGTGGTCGAAGCCGAGGTCTTCGATTCGTCCGGATTAGTCGGGGCATCTTTTTTCTTGCAGCCAGACAAGCACGCAAGCACGATGACAACGAGACAAACTGCAATGAATTGGCGTTTCATGCGTCGAGTCTAACCTTGCAGCTTTATACCGTCAATTTACAATCAGGTTCGTTTGGTTGACTAGTCGGTCGTTTTGTGGCACGTAAAACAGTTGACGGATTGTTTTGACTTGTGACAATCAAAGCTCCAATGTTCAGTTTATTTTAATGGTTTCTCCGATGACTCATTTGCTCAAAATTGCGATGCTCTTAGTTCTGGTAGTTGGATGCAGTACGCCCTCGGGACAGACTGCGACCCAAGATGAAGTGGGAGTTCAGCTTCCGCAAGTCAATTGGCAAAAGGGTGAAACTTCCGTTACCGACGCTCCGGCTACGGGTGAGTTCTTGGTGAAGTTCGAAACGACCGCCGGAAATTTTCAAATGAAAGTTCATCGCGACTGGTCACCCAAAGGTGCCGAGCGTTTCTACCAATTGATCAAAAGCAAATATTACGATGGTGCGCCATTTTATCGAGTCATGCCTGGCTTCATGGTGCAGTTTGGCATGTGTGGAGATCCAAAGGGCTCACAATACTGGAACAAGAATTTTGCCGACGAACCGGTCAAGCAATCTAACATTCCCGGTTTGGTCAGCTATGCCAAAGCCGGACCCCATACTCGTTCGACCCAGTTGTTTATCAACTATGGAGACAACGCACGACTTGATGGGATGGGTTTTTCACCCTTTGCAGAAGTCATTGAGGGAATGGAAAAAGTCGAAGCCATCAATGCTGAATACGCTCAGCAACCCGATCAAGGCAAGATGATGAGATCGGGAAACAAGTACGTGTTCGAAGATTTCCCAAACATTGACTACATCATCTCAGCAAGTTTCGTCGAGGTAGCCGCTGAAGGCGAAGAAGGTGAGAAGACGGCTGAAGGTGAGAAGACGGCTGAAGGTGAGAAGACGGCTGAAGGTGAGAAGAAGGCTGTTGAAGGTGGAGACGCAAAAACGGATGACAAGAAGGTCGACGCGGATAAAAGCCAAAGCGACAAGTCTGACAACGACAAATAAGTTGTTGTCAAATAAGCTGTTGTCTTATCGCAAAGTTTCGATTCGGCGATCTTTATACTTTTCGACCTCATAGAAAAAAGTTTCGTTCGCTCGAATCGTCACTTCCTTGAAATTCGCTTATCCCGATTCGTTTGATTTCGATTCGTTTGATTTCGATGCGTTTGATTCCGCATCGTTTGATCCCGATGCGTTTGATTCCGCATCGTTTGAGCCTGATTCGTTTTCCACTTCCTTCGGTATCACTTTCTTAGGTGAATCTTTGTTGCAGCCTTGGTAGATCATCAATCCAAGGCAGGCGATGAAAAAAGCGACCACCAGGTACATCACCCAAGCTGGAATGGATTTGTTTTCCCACGAGTCGATGCTGGTCAATCGCACGCCATCCTTGGATTCGTCGGTTGACTTTTTGATGGTCTTGCCGCAATGCTCACAGACCGCTGCATCGCCGGCAACTTTCTTTCCACAGAATCTACAATTGTGCATTCGAAATTCTCGATTGACGTGTTTTAGAAAGGCTATCTGCGCCGCGGCATTTCACTCCAAATTGTGGCATTTCACTCCGTGAAATAGCGCCAAACCTGATGCGAAGCGAAGGTGCAAAACTTCAAGCTCCTATTTTTTAAGTTCTCGTTTCCTTTAGGTCTTGGCCAACACAAATAACGATACTCGTTCCCCACCGTCCATTAGACCTCGAATAACTTACCTTGTCATAACTTGAACAAACGCTCGTTCACGGAGTGAACGGCCACAATGCCGACTCTAACGGCTTCGCCCATCCGCGATAATCTTAGCCAACTCAGCTTTCATCTTTTCGCCAATTTCACTGTTCTCATCCATTACATTTTTCGTCTCAGAAGGATCAGTTGCAAGATCGAACAATTGGAATTGTGGAACCTTCTTGTTGGCCAACTTCTGTTCGACTTTCACATTCCTGGCAGATTTTTTGTCGTGACGATGAAGCTTCCAGTTACCGGAACGGTATCCAAAATTGCCTCGGGCTCCGTTGTCCTGCTGCACAAGGCTTGATCGGCCTTTACCATTAGGTGCTCCCAACATCGCATCCATGACATTGAAGCTGTCGACACAATCGTCGTCGCCGAGTTTTTCTCCAACCAGACTTGCGAAACTTCCTGCAAAATCAATCGTGCAAACCAATTCGTCGCTGACTCCAGGTTTGATTTTTCCAGGCCAACGCGTGATCAGCGGGGTTCGTGTTCCGCCTTCGTAAATGCTGTACTTGCCACCGGAATACTGACCGGCGGCGCGGTGGTCGCCAATCTTTTCAACCGCTCCATCTTCGTAGCCGTCGTCCAAAACCGGTCCATTGTCTGAGCAAAACACAACAAGCGTTTTCTCATCGAGATCAAGTCGCGCAAGCGTCTTCATTAGCTCGCCAACACACCAATCAAGCTGAACAATTGCGTCGCCACGAAAACCAAGTTTTGTCTGGCCTTGGAACCGTTCGTGTGGCATTCGTGGTACATGCAAGTCATGCGAAGAAAAGAACAAGAAGAACGGCTTGTCTTTGTTGGCTTCGATAAACTCATTGGACTTTTCAACCCACTTGTCCGCCAAATCTTCATCGCGAAATCGAGCTGCATGTCCTCCAGTGTAAAATCCAATGCGACTGATTCCGTTGTGGATCGTCGAGTTATGCCCATGCGTCCAATTCATTTTCAGCGTGTCACGATGCGTGATTCCTGTTGGGTGGTCTTCACTTGGCTTCTTTCTTCCGACCCAAAGCGGATCCTTGGGATCAAGGTTCAGCACACGATGGTCTTGGACATAAACCTGAGGAACGCGATCGTTGGTTGTCGGAAGTAAAAAGCAAGAATCAAAACCAATTTCCAATGGACCTGGATTGAGTTCGCCATTCCAATCTGGACCACCCTCCCCTTTCTTCTCACCAGGAGCACCCAGCCCCAAATGCCATTTGCCTACAACGCCCGTCGCGTAACCTGCACGTTGAAGGATTGAAGCGACCGTTTCAGTTCCGGGTTGAATTACCGCGGGAGAATTGGGCGGAGCGATGCCTGTTCCGGGTTTTCGAAACGCATAGCTACCTGTCAGCATCGAATAACGTGTCGGCGTGCAAGTCGAGGCCGAACAATAACCGCTGGTAAACTTTTGTCCCTCCGCCGCCAGTTGGTCGATGTTCGGCGTGCTAAGTTCCGTCGCCCCGTAACAAGAAACATCGCCATAGCCAAGATCGTCTGCCATGATGACGATGATGTTTGGTTTTTCCACCGGTTCATTGGCGGCAAGAGTCGAATAAGCGAGGAGCAAAATCAAAAAGGCTGGACTGAAGAGCTTGGTCATGGCTGAGCTTTGCTTGGGGATAAAAATTCAAACTGACGAATTTATAGCGTAGTCGAAATTGAGTCGGTCTGCATCTGTTGAACGCCCAGCCGAAGGAGAGCAGCAAGTTCAAAATCCAACTTACTGTTATTGATGTTGTTGCCCGTTTCGGTGGGTAACTTCTGCAACAAGTTTCCAAGACTCACCCTAGTCCCAATTTCTGCCCAAGTGTTTTTCGAAAAAAGCTTTCTCCTGTTTTGCTTGCGTCATTGCCGGAGTTGTAATCCAATTGAGACCGGCACAAACGGCAACCTCGCGAAGCACAATTTTGAAATTGAAAAAGAATCTTATGGAACCTGATGTTTACGAACGCAGCGTTATTGTTCACCGACAACTGCGGGGCAAAATTTCCCTGGTTGGGAAAATGCCAGTTGAATCACGCGACGATCTTTCGCTGGCTTATACGCCCGGAGTTGCGCGGCCTTGCGAGCTAATTGCCGAAAACAAAGATCTTGCTCATGAGTTGACGATCAAACGAAATACAGTTGCGGTTGTTAGCGATGGCTCCGCAGTTTTGGGGCTTGGCAATATCGGTCCATCTGCGGCGATTCCCGTGATGGAAGGCAAGGCGCTTTTGTTCAAGCAGTTCGCAAGCATCGACGCGTGGCCAATTTGTGTTGATACGCAAGAGTCAAATGAAATCATCGAAACCGTAAGGCGAATCGCGCCTGTGTTTGGCGGGGTTAACTTAGAAGACATTTCCGCGCCCCGCTGTTTCGAAATCGAAAACAGCCTTCAGGATTTGGGCATACCCGTGTTTCATGATGACCAACACGGAACGGCGATCGTGTTGCTGGCTGCGTTACTCAACGCGGCTAAAGTCACCAATCGCAAACCAGAATCGTTGCGTGTAATCATTAACGGCGCGGGTGCGGCGGGAACGGCGATCGCTAAATT
>CAYMFZ010000334.1:0-1747 GCA_964389585.1 uncultured Pirellulaceae bacterium
TCGAACCTACAACCTGCCGCTTAGAAGGCGGCTGCTCTATCCAGTTGAGCTATGGGGGCTTTCGCTTGGCAAAACCTCACGGAAAATCGGAACGAACCGATCGTTGATTCCTATGTACGCTTTATCATAGCAAAAGTCACGAATCTGTCCGAGGGAACGGCAAGAATTCAGAGAGCTTATTGTCGACGAAGGTTCGGCTAAGAAGCTAGAATGTGAACCACGACGCTTGTTTATTCAAGAAGGTGAGGTTCACGTGAATTCAATTTTGGGTATTTCCACGTTGGTTGCGGCCGGTGTAGCACTTGGTTTCAGCTTGATTCCTGCGGCTGTATTTTCGCAAGACGATCAAGAATCAAAAAAAGAAGCACAAACTTTCGCAGAGATAAAGATCTGGCCAGATGGTTTACCTGCTGACTCAGTCGTGATGGATGCCAACATCGTGACGGAGTTGAAAGCCAAAGAAGCCGTCCATCCTCGTGGACACAAGCTTTACGTCGACTCCCCTACCCTGACGATTTACCCGGCACCTGCTGAAAAAGCCAACGGTTGCGGCGTCGTAATCTGTCCTGGCGGCGGCTACAACGTTTTGGCTTGGCAACATGAAGGCGTCGAGCTTGCTGAATGGTTCAACTCGATCGGCGTGTCCGCATTCATTCTCAAATATCGTGTTCCGCGCCGAATCCCTGACAAAATTCATTGGGAGCCGATGCAGGATGTCCAACGTTCCATTCGTATGGTTCGTCACGACGCGAAAAAGTACAACATCGATGCTGACCGAATTGGAGTGCTTGGTTTTTCAGCCGGCGGCCATCTCACGGTCATGTCCGGGCTTCAACATGAAACCAAATGTTACGATCCAGTCGATGAAGCGGACAAGCAATCAGCCCGTCCCGATTTCATTTGTCCAATCTATGCCGCCTATTTAGCGGATGGATACAGAGATGATGTTGCCGAGCTTGGTTCGTTGATCACCGTCAACAAAAACTCACCACCGACTTTCATGGCAGTTACTTGGGATGATAAGTTTCGTGGTGCACAGTCGGCACTTCTGTTTTCAAAACTTCGCGAGCACGATGTGCCTGCTGAACTTCACGCCTATTCAACGGGTGGGCATGGTTATGGAATTCGAAAGTCCGAGAAACCCGTTTCGACCTGGCATCATCAATTAGAAAACTGGTTGCAGATTTCAGGTTTCTTGAAAGCATCCGAGAAATAGCCCGTCGTAGTTGTGAATCTTGCCAAAGATCTTTCATCCATCGACATTCAAAGATCTCTAAACTGGAGCCACGTTTCGAATGCGAAATCACTTTGGAAAAGCGAAATGTTGCATAGCCTGTCCCACTTCAAATTCATAATTCTTTTGGTGTTCGTTTGCAATCTCGGACTAGCCTCTGGCGACGAAGTCCTCGAGGATCGACCGAATGTTGTCGTCTTCTTGTCCGACGATCAGGGCTACGGCGACTTTAGCTATACAGGCAACAAAGATCTTTCGACGCCGAACATTGATGGACTTGCTCGGGACGGAGCGTTTGCTGAAAACTTCTACGTCTGTCCCGTTTGTTCACCAACACGAGCTGAGTTCCTGACTGGTCGTTACCATCCGCGCGGTGGAGTCTACTCAACGTCGGCAGGCGGCGAGCGGTTGGATCTTGATGAACGAACGATCGCTGAGGCTTTCAAAGAAGCTGGCTACGCGACGGCTGCGTTTGGGAAATGGCACAACGGAATGCAAGCTCCTTATCATCCA
>CAYMFZ010000334.1:1813-6614 GCA_964389585.1 uncultured Pirellulaceae bacterium
GTTCGATGAGTACTATGGCTTTTGTAGCGGACACTGGGGACATTACTTCGATTCAATGCTGGAGCACAACGGTGAATTGGTTCGGGGCAATGGCTACATCGTTGATGACTTTACCGATCACGCAATCAAGTTCATTGATGACAATCGCAATCAGCCCTTTTTTGTTTATCTGCCGTACAACATTCCTCATTCGCCAATGCAAGTCGCGGACGAGTATTGGGACAAGTTTGCTGATAAGTCTCTAACGCAGATGCCTCCCGAATTTGAAAAGGCGCAGAAGCAAAAAGGAAAAGGCATCAATCATGCTCGAGCCGCATTGGCGATGTGCGAAAACATTGATGCAAACGTTGGTCGGGTGTTGGCGAAATTGGACGAACTGAAAATTACTGACAATACGATCGTGATTTATTTTTGCGACAACGGACCCAACGGAGCTCGCTACAACGCGGGCCTTAAAGGAAGGAAAGGGTCAACGGATGAAGGGGGCGTTCGCTCGCCTTTGTTTGTCCGCTGGCCAGAAAAAATTAGACCTGGCTCCAAGGTCAATCAAATCACCGGTGCGATTGACCTGTTTCCAACTTTGACGCAATTGTGTGGAATCAGTAAAGAGAATAATTCGAAGAAGCCATTTGATGGCGTGTCGTTTCATCAAACTCTTTTGGGTGAAAAGGTCGACCAAACAAACCGCTTGATCTTTTCACACTGGAATAAAAAAGTCAGCGTTCGCTCGCAAAAATATCGCTTGGATCACAAAGGCGTTCTTTACGATTTGGATGCCGATCGTGAACAGAAAAATCCAGTCACGAATATGCCAGCGGAAAAAGCGAACCTTGTGGCAGCGGTTGAGCTTTGGAAGAAAGATGTACTTGCGGAAATGCAAATCCCACCGAAAGGTAAAGCCGGCAAAGCCGGTGGCAAAAACGGCAAATCGCACAGGCCAATTCGCGCTTTCCCCGTTGGTCACGCCAGTATGAAGCGGACCCAACTGCCTGCACGTGACGCCATGACAACTGGCAGTCTCAAGCGGTCCAATAAGTTCCCCAACTCTTCGTACATTACGAATTGGATCGACGCTGCCGACGAAATCACTTGGTCCGTCAACGTGCTTGAAACAGGGAAATATAAAGTCGAGATTTACTATTGCCTGCGTGAAGAAAACGTCGGAGCGACAATGCAACTAACCTATTCGATTCAAGGCGATGAAGGCGTCGTGGCCGAGGTAAAGAAAAAAATCACCCATGCTCATGAATCGAAAATTATCGGCGAGGCAGAAGACAGATCTATCCGAGGAGAATCGTTTGTCAAGAATTTCGCTGCGTTTGAAATGGGTGAGATTAATCTTGAAAAATCTAAACCAGGACAATCGCAAGAAGGAATTTTGAGGTTGCGAACAACCGAGATGGTTGACGATGAATCAATCGAGTTCCGACTGTTGATGCTGACCCGAGTCGAATAAGTCGTGGATCGAAACGTGCCAGCCAACAAAATCAGGGAACAGATTCGAGCCGATCGCCGAGCCGTTTCACCAACCGATCGCGCGGCGTGGAGTAGCTCGATTTGCCAACGTATTGTCACGCTGGATCAGTTTCTTGTGGCAAAACGCGTCGCTGGTTTTCTCGCGTTTGATGGCGAAGCGGATCCGCTTGACGCCATGGTCGCTGCCGTCGATCAAGACAAAGAAGTTTACGTTCCGACGATTGTCGCCAAACGAACGCCTTTGAAGTTTGTTCGCTGGACTCCAGGTTGTGCGATGCGAAAAAACAAGTTTGGCATCAATGAACCGGTTGTGCCGGAATCAGAATGGCTTGATGGTAGAGAACTTGATTTCGTGATTACCCCATTGGTCGCTTTCGACGAATCGCGTAATCGAATTGGAGTCGGTGGTGGGTTCTACGATCGAACGTTTGAGTTTCTGAATTCGGATGCGGGCAGCGGATCCTCAGAAGTCGTTAAGTCTGATTCCCAAATTGAAACCGACCACTTGATCTCGACATTTCTAATGGGTTGTGCGTTCGAACTTCAAAAGGTTGAATCAATTTCAGCTAAAGAGTGGGATGTTCAGCTTCATGGTGTTGCGACTGAAATAACTTGCTATTGAAAAAGTAAGCTTTTGATCGAACACGATCTTTCTATGATCGCCAAGGTTGCCCTAGTCTAGTTTTCGCGTGCCAAAACGGCTTCGAAATCACTTCTCAGCCGTCGACCCTGGTCGGCATTCACCATTTCAACGAACGATATCATTCCGTTAAGCCAAGCCGAAAAATCCTCTTTGTTCTCACGGTTCTGGCTCTTCAATCCCGATTTTTTTGAGTTGTGCAAAATCGCTCGCAGCTTACGAACGGTTTTTCGATCGACGCTCAATTTGTCGTTGACCACGATTCCCGTTACGGACTGACGGGAGTGGTTTCGCAGGACTCGAGTTTTTGATTCGTTGACGACAAACCCTTCATCGTCACAAACATGACGGATCCGCGCTAGGACGTAGCCAATCTGTTTGTTGGCACTATCGCCAACCGCTTCAGGCCCTGCTCCATTTTCCTGATTGAGCTGTGTCGAAAACGTGATGTCGTCTGCGTATCGCGTGTAATTCCAGCCCAGCTTTTTTGCCATGCCTGTTAAGCGAAGATCCAAATGTCGAGCAACCAGGTTGGAAATGGCCGGACTCGTACAAGCGCCTTGCGGCAAACCTCTTGGTCCTGTCGCGACATGATAAAGCTGAGCATTCAGTTTTACCGTTTCGCGGGGACATTCCGTGCAGATCAACGCCATGATGGTTGACACAGCCGGCGAATATCCGAGTGAGCGAAACATTCCTTCAACACGCCAGAAATTGATCGTCGGGAAAAAATCAGACAAGTCCGTATTGATCAGGATGTCGGCGCCGACGTGGGGCTGAGCGTTGGTAACAATTGATTTGTCAGTCACGAATCCGTGAGCATTGTCGTGCGTTGCAATTTTTTGCAAAACGTTTTCGAAAATCCAGCGTTGGGCAGCAGCCATTTCTTTGTGCGGGGATGACAGCTTTCTCTGTCCGCCTGATTTCTTGGGAACGGTAAAGTTGAAGTAGTGAACGCGGCGAGCGGCAATGTTGTGAAACGCCAACCAGCGAAGCATCGGAATCGTCAACTTCATCGCTTCAGCCAATTCTGCAGGCGTTGCAAGAACTGGAATCTCATTGGAATTCAACCGCTCAACGTGAGCCCGGCGATCAGCCAGCCCTTTGGAAACTCCGCGGCCAAGAAAGAAGATGTCTGTATCGCGTCGAAGGGCGACCGCCTCGGCATGAGCTTTTTTTCTGGCCGCGGCTTCGGCCTTTTTCTGTTGCCGAATTCTTGCTTTCTCTTCGCGTGATGCAACGACGGCTCGCGCGCCGGCATTTTCGATCACATGAAAGTCCGAACGATACTTGTCGAACTCCTGGCCGATGTCGTGGATGGCGGCCAGCTCTTTGTCGGAGATCAAACCAAGCCCAACCATCGTCTGATCGATCACGCGAATTCGCGCCAAATCAGAAGATGGAATGATATGCATCGGATCGAGGTAAGCGGATTTCCAATCGGCAGATTTGGTTTCCTCAAGCGCAGCATCTATGGAGATTGGTGCAAACTTTTTGGTGTCCAGGCCAGCCATGGAAGTTGATTGAAACGCTTCCGAGTCAGGTTGGCTGCCTGAAAATTCTGAATTGGGCGTCAGATCGGCAGTGGCCGAGTAGCTGCGGTTTTCTGTGCTTGAAGGAACCAAAGTAGGATTTGCAGAATCACAACTCGAACAGCGACGACCATTCCACGAATGACCTAAACCGCACTGAGGGCACGTACCGGGAACACGCTCACCGCCACCAAGAATTCGTTTGATAAAGTCAAAGATCGACATGGTCGTAAAACAAAAACGATTGGGTGGCGAGCAACCTAACTTCAGTCCTCGGACCAAGGTCGTTCACCAAGGCCGTAGACGCTACCTAACGTAGCGAAAGCCTTTGGCTTGCGTTTAGTCGATGACGTTAGGTAGCGTCTACGGCCAAACGAACAACGGCCTTGGGTAAGCATTGTCTGAGCTAGTTCACCCACGGCGTAACGCCGCAGAAAAGTCTTAAATCGCTCACACACCCAAATCGTTTCTGCTCAAATTCTATCCTTTTCTTTGGTTGTTTCAAAACAATAATTTTCGCTTAATCCGCCTTCATTGATCGCAAGGACTAGCTGCGCCCCGCCCACAACAATCGCTTTTCGTACCAATCGCCTGATTGATTTGCGGCATTGTTGAACAACAAATCTCGAACCGCCTGAATGTGACGGCATGGCCCGTTGCGGATTCCAAACTTGAAATGCCAACTGCACAAACATTTGCCTTTCACGACCATTCCATCAGCATTGATCAACGCTTCGCAGGGTTTGCCTTCCGCCTTCGCGGTGACAATCCAACCGCCGCGCGGTCCTTCGTCGCTCGAATTGATTTTGACTTTGTTTTTAGTGATCAGCGCGCGTGCCGCTTCCGTTTCTGCGTGAGGCGGGCCCATTTCTTTCTCGGAGACTGCCATCGGAAGGACTTGTCGCCAGCGAAAGAGATCCGAATCGAGATCGTAGATCGCTTGGCCACGCAAAGCCAATTGATTTAGTGCTCCCGCGGTTTGACCTTTGTCTACTCGTGCGCGGCTTGATAGATCGGCAAGGTTGAGTGCTCTTCTGTTGTGTAGATTGTCGGCAACTTTAGCCACCAGAGCATCGTTTGGCGATTGAGGTGGGAGCAGCATTTGAACGGCACTTCCTTTTGTCCAATCATTAGTCGTCCAGCCACTAAGCCC
>CAYMFZ010000335.1:0-6132 GCA_964389585.1 uncultured Pirellulaceae bacterium
ATGCGAGCACAGACTTCACCAATCAATCCCAGACTGAAAAATTGGACGCTCAGAATGGTTGCCACGATTCCCAACAGCAACATTGGGTTTCCTGTCAGGTCCATTCCCCCAAATAGCTTCATCAGCATTGCGGAACACGTCGCGAGTACTCCCGCACCACCAACCCAAAGACCAAGCTTCCCGAATAACTTCATTGGGCTGGCGAAATACTTCAACATGTAGCTGACTGTAATCAGGTCTAACACGACCCGAAATGTTCGACCAATTCCGTACTTCGTTTCGCCAAATTGACGCGGACGGTGATTGGTGACGACTTCGATACTGCGGGCACCAAGCTGATGGGCCAAAATCGGAATGAAGCGGTGCATCTCTCCGTACAACTCGATCTGCTGAGCAATCTCTCGCCGCATCGCTTTCAATGTGCAACCAAGGTCATGAATTGGAAAATCCGTGACTTTGGAAATCAGCCAGTTTGCGATTCGAGATGGAATCTTACGACTTAAGAGATGATCCTTACGATCTTTTCGCCAACCATGAACCAAATCAAAACCCTCATCCAGCTTGTCGAGCATCATTGGAATATCGTTTGGATCGTTTTGAAGATCGCCATCGATGGTTACCAACAATTCGCCATTCGCGTTTTGAATTCCCGCATGCATGGCAGCGGTCTGGCCGTAATTGCGACGAAACAAAACAAGCTTTACTCGCTCATCTGTTTCCGCAATTTTCTTCAAGCTGTTAGTCGTCCCGTCGCAACTTCCGTCATCAACGAAAACGAGTTCAAACGGTCGAGTCTGAGTTTTCATCGCTTCGACCAATTCGCAATACATCAACCCAACGTTTTCCAACTCATTAAAAATTGGAACGATCACCGAAACCAGAGACTGTGAAGTCGGATTGGATGGGCTTGGGTTCATGGATTCACCAAATGGTCGCCGAATGTAAGAGGCGGAACGTTAGGTGAATTCGGTCAAAGGCTCAATGTCGTTATTGAGTTTGAAGTCCTCGTTTTCTGCGAGTTTCCAATGAGAAGAGTTCGAATGCTAGCGGCAATTTGAAAACGACTTGTCGTCGGCTCTGGTTTTGCCTATTCAACGTCCTGAATTGAACTCAACCAAGGAACAAATAATGAAACGTTTTGCTATATTTTCGATGCTTGCCGCCAGTCTAATCGCAGCCCAAACAGCGGAAGCCCAAACTGAAACGCAACAGCAGGCTCAGACACAATCATCAACAATGATTCAAGCCACTGCCGCTCCAAAGAAGATGGGATTCAGATTGACTGAATGGAAAACGATTCATTCTCATTCGCAGGAAGAAGCTCAAGAAACAATTGCCGCACTCGAAAAAATAGGCTGCGAAGTCACGTCCGGCAACCACGGCAACCACATCGATGTGAATTATCGGTGTCCTGAATGGAAGTCGATGAAGCTTGCGACCGATCAATTGGTAAACCAGTGGGCGACCTGGTGCGGAGCCAAGGGAATGGAAACTGTCATCATGAATCCACCGGCGAACACGCAAAAAGCAACCGTCAAGTTTCGTATGCCTGTCGCGAAAACTGTTCACTTGCACGATGCAACAGCAGCCAAACAGATCATCAACACGTTGAAGTTGATCGGGTGCGAAGTCCAATCCAATCAACACGGCGACCACATGGATGCAACGTTTAGTTGTCCAGAATGGATCACAATCGAAGTTCCAACCGATGCAAATGCTCACTCATGGCAAAAGTGGTTGGACGAAAGCGGATTTGAAACTCAGCATACGCACTGAGTCAAATTCGGAATTCGGAGTGCGGAATTCGGAGTGCGGAATTCGGAATGCGAAAATTCGGAACGCGGAACGCGGATCGCGGATCGCGGATCGCGGAATGATTCTTCGTCGCATCGCGACTGTTCATGATTAGCCACGGGTTTCAACCCGTGGTTTATCGAATTGTCTTAATGCCGTCGCATCGCGACCGGTCAAAAGATGAACCAAACACGACCAAACGCAAATCAACGAGACGATTTACAAACATAACCACGTCGTGAAACCCGTGGCTCATCCACGGTCTTAACAAACCGCAGCCTCAACAAATAAATGTCCCAAGCCACCAACACAAACGCGATGACGTCGAGTTCAAGTCGACCATTGCGCTTGCACCGGCGGCCCGACTTAACAATCCAACGTCAAAGCTACCAAGGCCGAGACTACTGGGTCATCAAAGATCCCATCTCTCTCAAGTATTACCGCTTCGAAGAAGAAGAATACGCTTTGTTAGAGATGCTCGATGGGCAAATCAGTCCCGATCAAATCAAACGTCGATTCGATTATCGATACGCGCCGCAAAAAATCACGATGCAAGAGCTATACCAATTCATTGGGATGCTCTATCGAAGCTCACTGCTTGTTTCTGACGCCCCCAACCAGGGTGCCGAACTGAAAAAACGTGGCGAGAAAACTCGTTCCCAAGAACGGCGACAATCGCTGACTAACATTTTGGCGATTCGCTACAAAGGCTTCGATCCTGATGGGATGCTAGAAGTCATGAACCGCTGGATCGGTTGGACTTTCTCTTGGCCAGCGTTTTGTTTCGCTTTGATGTTGGGAATTTCAGCCCTGGCGCTGATCTTCACTCAGTTCGAGACATTTCAAAACAAGCTTCCTTCGTTTGACGATTTCTTCGCGGCCAAAAACTGGATCTGGCTGGCGTTGATGATGGCGCTAACGAAAGTCATTCACGAATTCGGCCACGGACTGGCTTGCAAACGCTTTGGTGGTGAATGCCATGAGATGGGCGTCATGCTGCTGGTACTGACGCCTTGCCTGTACGTCAATGTCAGCGATTCCTGGCTACTTAACAGCAAGTGGAAACGTGCCTTTATCGCCGCCGCAGGTATGTATGTTGAACTGTTCCTGGCCGCGATCGCCGTGTTCGTTTGGTGGTTCAGCACGCCCGGCATGGTGAACCAACTTGCCTTGAACGTGATCTTCGTTTCATCGGTAAGCACACTTATCTTCAACGCGAACCCGTTGCTCCGCTATGACGGCTACTACATCCTCTCGGACCTGTTGGAGATTCCCAATCTCCGCTCAAAAGCCACAACGATCTTGCAACGAACTTGCGGTTCAATTTTGCTGGGCATCGAAGCACGTCCGGATCCGTTTCTGCCACCCAAACGCCGTTGGATGTTTGGGCTCTACAGCGTTGCCGCGGCTGCCTATCGTTGGTTGATTACGTTTTCGATTTTTTGGTTTGTCTATCGCGTTCTTGAACCTTACGGATTCAAAGTTCTCGGTCAGATGATTGCGCTTACGGCGATCTATGGGCTGCTGGGAATGCCACTTATCAAGCTTTACAAGTTCTTTTCCGTTCCAGGGAGGTTGGGTACCGTGAAACCAATTCGTGCCACTGCTTCGGCAATCGTCGGGGTCGTCGTGTTGGGCGCAATCCTCATCGTTCCGATTCCACACTACGTTTATTGCAGCTTCTATGTCCAGCCACTCGACAGCCAAAACATCTATGTCGATGTACCGGGCACGTTGGAAGCGATTCACGTTGAACCGAATCAGTTTGTGGAAGAAGGACAGGCGTTGCTCAACCTGAGCAGCCAACGGTTGGAAGTCCAACTTGCGAGCATGCGGACCAAAGTCGACGTTGCCCAAGTCCGATTGGACAATATCAGCTCAGCCGCAAGTCAGTTCGCCGAGTTTGCGGACGGACGGCGTTCGGCTGAAACGGCATTGCAGGCGTCTTTGGCAAGTTACAACCAACGTTCGTTCGATCGTGAGCGGCTAACGGTTCGCGCGCCAGGTTCTGGTTTTCTTCTGGCACCACCAGTGGTCAAAAAACCCGACTCGGATTCGGCGACGCTTGATGAATGGCATGGCTCGCCCTTGGAAGCTCGCAACATTGGAGCTTACCTCAAGCAAAGCACGTTTGTCGGACAGATCGTGACTGACATGACGAAGATGGAAGCCGTTTTGGTAATCGACCAAGCCGACATTGAGTTCGTTCACGCTGACCAAGCGGTCGAAATGTTGATTCGCCAAATTCCGCTTGAAATCTTTCACTCAACGACCGATCGAATTTCGCCTTCGGAGATGAAGTCGACGCCAAAATCGCTATCGAGCCAACACGGCGGCGACATCGTGACAGCCGCCGGCCCAAATGGCACCAACGTTCCACAAAGCACGAAATATCGCGTCAACGTTCCGCTTGATAACCCGGATGAATTAGTCTTTCCAGGAAGCACGGGCGTCGCCAAGATCCGAACCGGTTCGCAAACGGTTGGGCAACGCATCTGGCGATTGATCAGCCGAACGTTTCAGTTTGAGCTGTAGTTTGATAGTCGCTGATCACGCTGAGGCGAACGATAGTCGCTGATCACTCCGTGGTCAGAGCGTGCGTCTTGAAATGAACCACCGAAAACGCAAGGCATGTTCAACAAGAACTCGCCCTTTGATGCTTTGGATATTGCGTAGCTTGAGAATTTTACGGAGCTTGAAAATTCTCGACGCAATTCACGTTATGATTGCGGAGCAATCAACGACTATCAAAACTCAAGACCGTCAAAAAACCGTGTTTCGTATTGCGAGTTGGGCAACGTGTATGGCTTTTGGTCAGCCGATCATTTCAATTTGAGCTATAGCCGATTGAAAAGTCGCTGATCACTCCGTGGTCAAAGCGTGCACCTCGAAATGGCCAACCTAAAAAGCCAACCAAGATATTGCCACGCCAACCAGCATCTCGAATCTTGCTGAGTCAGATAAATTCTGAGTCAGATAACTTAATAGGATTGAAAACTCTCGACGCAATTCGCGTTATGATTGCGGAGCAATCAACGACTATCAAGCCACCAAACTAATTTCTAGTCGATCTATTTCTTCTGCCCCTTCGACGCAGCGTCCACTGCCGCTTGCCGCTTGCTTGCCTCTTTTCTCACGTTCGGGCCGTGTGGATCTAGCCATTTCGGCGACATCAGTTCCGCAGACCAATTCTCGTGCAAACTAGTCAGTCGTTTGACGGTGGCTGGAAACCGCTCCGCAAGATCGTCTCGTTCCCAAGGATCTTTTTCCAAATCAAACAGCAAGTGCTTGTTCTTGTATTTGCTAAAGACAAGTTTTTGATCGCCGTCGCGAACCGCATATCCGAATGAGTCATTTCCACATGCATATCGCCAATAGAGTGTCTGATGAGGTCGTTCACTTTTCTTTCTATTCAAGTACGGAATCAAATTGACACCGTCCAGCTTAAGATCCTTCGCGGTTTCAATCCCTGCAGCAGCTAAAGCAGTGGGGAAAATGTCGAGGGAAGAAATTGGACGTTGAAATCTTTCGCCACCCTTGATGACACTTGGCCAGGAAACACAAAACGGAACGCGAATCCCGCCTTCGAAAAGCATCCCTTTGTGACCGCGAAAAGGAAAATTCAACGCGTGTGTCGCGCGTCCACCATTGTCACTAAAGAAGAAAATCAAAGTGTTATCGTCCAGATTAAGTTCTTTCAATTTTGAAGTAACTCGCCCGATCCCTTCATCCATTGCAGCAACCATCGCACCGTAGACTGCTCTGCCACCATACTCGATGTGTTCCGTTTTCTTGAGGTGCTCACGCGTGGCATGATCAGGAGCGTGCGGCGCGTTGTAAGCAAGATACAAGAAGAATGGCTGGTCTTTGTTTCGCTCGACGAACTGGACTGCTTCAGTCGAAAAATCATCAGTCAAATAGCTCAGCTCAGATTTGGGAACAACGCTTCCGTTTCGCAACACTCCTTGAAGCGGATTCTTTTTGCCAGTCCCCCAATAGCTTAAGCCTCCACCCGAAAACCCAAACCATTCATCGAAACCGCGTTCAGTGGGCCAGAATTTTCGCTCATCACCTAAGTGCCATTTGCCAATCGCCGAGGTGCGATATCCGTTGTCTTGAAGAACGTTCGAAAGAAACGTTTCACTCAGCGGAAGCCCGTCCGTTTTTTCTTCCTTGTTGATTGACCCAGGATTGCATTCATGGCCAAAACGCTGTTGGTAGCGACCGGTTAAAAGTCCAGCACGACTGGGACTGCAATAAGGATGTGAAGCGTAACCAGATTCGAAAACCACGCCCGATTTCGCCAACGCATCCAAATTTCGCGTCGGAATCTCTTTG
>CAYMFZ010000335.1:6142-6585 GCA_964389585.1 uncultured Pirellulaceae bacterium
AACTTCACCCCAACCTTGGTCATCGGACACGATCACGATGATATTCGGCTTCTTGATATCGTCGGTGACGAGTTCATCACAAGCGGTGCCTAGGGCAGAAAACGACATCGAAGAAACCACCGCTAAAGCAAAAAAACAGTTTCTACATCGCTGTTTAAGATTCATCATCATTGCTTTGAACTGAAAGTAACTTGAAGTGGATGCTAGTTGGGGATGCCCCCTGACAGCAGAGTCAATTAGAGAAATTATTTTGAACCAAATTTAGTCATCAATCTGAAATTAGAGATTTGAAATCAAGAGTCGGACAATCACGAGTTTGAAAAATATTTGTCCACGAACAAAACGAATCACACGAATAAATTTTCGTCGATCATGATTCGTGTTATTCGCGAGATTCGTGGACAGAAAGTATTTAGTCAATCACTACAGAAGTCACACGAATA
>CAYMFZ010000336.1:0-6574 GCA_964389585.1 uncultured Pirellulaceae bacterium
TACCTGGCTCGAGTTTCACAAACGCACCGTAGTTCATCACGTTGACGACTTCGCCGGTTTGAACTGTGTTGACCGGGTACTTTGTCTCGACATCGTCCCAAGGGTTCGGGAGAAGTTGCTTGAGACCAAGCGCGATTTTGACTTTTTCGCGGTCGATGTTCAGCACCATCACGTCGAGTTCCTGATCCATCGAAACCATTTGCGATGGGTGGGAAATTCGAGTGTGCGACATGTCGGTGATGTGAAGAAGACCGTCGATTCCGCCAAGGTCCACAAACGCACCGAAGTCCGCGATGTTCTTGACGATACCTTTTCGGACCTGACCCTGCTCCAACTCGGCCATGAGTTTTTGCTGTGCGTAAGTTCGTTCCTTTTCGATAAGTGAACGACGCGAAACAACAATGTTTCGACGCTGCTCGTCGATCTTGAGGACTTCGCACTGAACGACTCGGCCAATGTAGTCGCCGATGTCGCCAGGTCGTCGAATGTCGACTTGTGATGCAGGTAGGAAAACTGGAACGCCGATGTCGACGAGCAAGCCACCTTTGATTTTGCGAGTACAAGTACCGGTAACGATGTCGCCTTCTGCGACCTTTGAGATGACATCGATCCAGTGGATGATGTGATCGGCTTTTCGCTTGCTGACCGCGATCAAGCCTGATGGATCGTCTGCGCGGCCTTGTTCGTCTTCGAGGTCTTCGATGAGAACTTTGAGTGTCTGGCCAACTTCTGGTGGATCTTCTGTTTCTTCCCACTCGTTGCGAGGGATCGTGCCTTCGCTTTTGAAACCAACATCGATCACGACGTGGTCATTGTCGACTCGAACGATTCTGCCTTCGACAATTTCGTTGAGTTCGTATTTTTGTTCTGCGCCGACGCCGCCCGGATAATAAAGTTCCGTCAGGTCGAGTTCTTCAAGGTCCTCCTGCGCTGTCGTAGAAAACAGCGAGCCGAGTTCCTTTTCAATTGAGTCGTCTTCGAGTGAGTGAATTAGATTGCGATTTACCATTAAATGATCTTTGGGCTGGTACTAAATAAGTCAAACCAAAACGACACTGTGCTTGTCATCGCTGAACGAAATCGAAATCGATGTTCGGGCGGTTGACGAAGCCAAAGGGCGTATTGAAGTGGGCAAACTTATTGCGGCACTGCCTGGGTTGCATGTCGATTCGTGTCGACACGTCAGTGGAGTGAAAAAAACAGTGAGGTGACCACCGTGTGAGAGGTTTGGCAGGCGAAGATTGGATCTTTGCTGGACAAACTCAGTCATTCAAGATGCGGTCAGCATCACTACGATCGGAACAGCTTATCAAAACGTTCTTGTAGCCGCAACGGACAAACGAGTGTGATCCGACTGCGGGAAAACGACCACAGTTTGGGATTTCTGGTAAATCTTTGCGTCAAGAACTAGATGTCAAACGTGCTCATTTCGAGTTATCGGTGTTCTCGAGGTGAACCTTGGCCAGATTTTGCGGTCTTTTCCGATGGATTCAGCTATCTGAACCCGTTTTCTGGGCTTGGGCCGTCCAAATCCAGATTGCGGAAATTGGATATCGGAACCACAATTGAGTTATCGGATCGCAGGTACGCACTGCGATGGTCAGAAGCCCAGCTTGATACCGTTCTTTACGGCTCTGGTATTCCAAGCGGGATGTTTATTTGAAAGGAGGTGTTTTTGTGAATTATTTCTGTACTAGCCGACGAGGTGGCGCCGCTTAGACGGTTGCCGGCGGGTTGCCGAGGCAGCCACCCTTCGTCTGTGGGTCGTTTCACAACGTACCTCACGTCGATAAAGGCCCCCAGCTTTTTCTGATTCGCTGTGAAGCGCAGGGAGGAGCAGGGGGCTATTTTTATGCGCGGGCAAAGCCCAAGCACTCTTAATCCTACTCCTACTCTTAATCTTACTCCAGTTTAGTGTGGCCAATTGAACTCGCCATTGGGAGAGATGTTATTTGTGGGCGAGTGTGACTGGGACCGAAGAGTAGGAGTAGGAGTAAGAGTAAGAGGGTTTTGGGCAGCATCTGTTCAGCTTCAAATTCTTACGTACTTTGTCGGTTGCTAGCTCACTTGCTGACAGCAATGTGAAACTTTGTCGGATAATTCATCTGTAAGGATTAAACTTCCGCGACCGAAGGTGACGATTGAATTAACAAGCACAAGGACCAAAACAGTTTGGTTCAATTTGGCTTTGATCAAGAACTTGTTCTCACAAAGCCAGTCTTGGAAACGACTGAATGTTTTCAAGCAACATTGAGTGTCAATCAATCGAAACAAAGGGAAGTATCATGCGTCGGCTTATGACTGCGGCGTTGTTGGCAGTTGCATTAACCAGTAGCGTTGGATGTTTTCTTCCAGCCTACGATGCTGATCCTGCGGTTCGCGCCAAGCAATTGATTTACACATCGGAGAATCTTCGAAATCTTCGTGGTGAATGGGAGCGATTCTGGTTCTTGGATCAGCCGGATCATCAATCGCCAATCCGTACACACGGTGGCTTGCTGTAACCGCATCTCCATCTGAAAAAGGCTTCACCCGCTCTGTTAATGGGTTGGCTTTTGATCAAAACAAAACACGCCGGCTCAGCGATTGCTGAGCCGGCGTTTTGTCATTGAGAATTGCGACCGCCGTCTCGAAGGACTACCTCGTTCATTAGCCCTGCTAATGGTCATGCAAAAACTCAATGCCAACAAGGTAGAGAGGATACTTCTCTCCGATAGAAGTGTTGTGGCGAACTTGGCTAATGGCCGTTACGTGCTCATTCATCAATCCGACGCGGATGTGTTCGCAGGTAATCGGTTCGTGGCAAATCAATCCCATGCCCGAAATGCTGATGTCGCGTGAGACCACCCAAAACATGTCGCCGGTCGGCTGGAAGTCCGCATCCAAAGGTTGGACCGAAACGGAGATGCTTCGCGTTGAACGCGCGTGGTTGCGTCTGGTTCTAAATTCGTAAGGCTCGAAATCAACGACATTACGAAGTTGTTGAGCGACCATAAAAAAGTTGTGGTCAGAGCTTTCAGATTGTTGACTGGGTGAAAAGTCGTTGCTGCGCATTCCTGGTTCCTGATCAGAGAAGTTATTCATCGAAGATTACGGCTCGGAATCGAACCGCAGGAGGGCGAGGAAGCGAGGGTTGGCCTTGACTGACTGCCAGACCGTTCACGCTTCCTAACAGAAAACATAGGTCACGTTTTCGTTTGAAGAGGAATGAAAATGGTGAAAATTCGATAGAGCAACAACGGAGTTAGCAGTCTCGATTTTGCAACTTCTCTTGATCCCAAACGTTGCTTTTTTGAAACGTCTAAAACGATATTGGTCAGTTTTAGTCGAAAGCTTTCGCTTGAATTCTCAATATCAATCAATTCCGAAATTGAATTCTTGCAGCATGTCCGTAGAATTCGACCATGTCCGATCTAACCAACCCGAAATGGATCTACTTCAAGGGTCTGCTCTTCCTCGCCGCCGGTTTGGTTGCAGCTTTTCTGCTGATTGCTGAAGCACGAACAGCGCGGACGATATTTTTGTTGGTCGTCTGTGTTTGGAGTTTTTGTCGCGCCTATTACTTTGCGTTCTACGTCATTGAAAAATACGTGGATGGTGAGTTTCGTTTTGCCGGCTTGATAGACTTCGTTAGATACTTGCGAGGAGGGAGATCGCAATAGGCAGGTAGTAAGTTCTTTCTAATTCGCACTCATTCAGGAATGTTAGCCACGATATCCAAAATGGCCGGTTCACGCCTCCACAAAATTCCGTCCAACTGCCTCAACGACCAGGCGTAAGCAAACCAAGTCACTGCCAATTGCGCGATGGACAACAGCAAGTACAGCCAGTTCATCGAGACTCCGAACACGCCTTCGAGCAGCATCGGGAGTCCGTACGAAAACGATGTCGGAACCATCAAGACCATGGGTGCCAACATTGAACCGAAAATCAAAATTAGCATCTGAAGAAACCGCGGGTTAGCAGGCTGCATCGAACCACGCTTAATTCCCATTGGAAAGAAAACGGATACCAAATTCCCAAACATGCAGTACAGCAGGTAGACCGCCGGGATCTGGACGACCGTGCTTAACCAAGCCAATGGGCCTTGCGGAAGCAAGAACTGAACGATGCAAATGAGAATTAAACAAAGCCCCAATGCCAAAGGCGCTGCCGCCAAGTTCTTTCCAAGCAAAATGTCATGTCGAGGGATGGGAGAAAGAACGAAAGCTCGAAAGCCATCTCGGTCCATTCCAAATTGATTGAACAGCAAAGAAGTTACGCCAAACATCGTCATCATGATCACGCCGAGCGGAACCCATGGTCGGAGGGCGGTGGGAATATTGAATCCAGAACTGCTGATTAGAAATGAACATCCTAGCATTCCAAAAATAAGCGGCATCAAAAGTGCCATCTTGGATTCAGGTGCACGGATTGAACTGCGAAATCCGGCAACCGCCACTGCTGAAGCGTACTCAGAAACGAAAGGTATTTTTCGAAAAAGAAATTCGAGTTTCTTATTGCTGTCCTCGGATTTTGGTTGGCTAGCGCCTTTCTGTTTACGTCGGGGGGCGACTCCCGTGTATTTTCTCATGCTAGAACGATACGCCATGTTCAGGCTCACCATTCCGATCGCGATCATCGCGATGATTGCGAGCAGGGCCGGAATCCAATTGCGCGAGGTCGCCTTGGCGATTCCTAGTGGAACCCAGCCTGGCGGGAAATAGGTGTCGACTTTTTCTACAACGCCCATTGTGCTTTCGAATTGGGCTTTTCGCCTGGCCGACTTTTGTTCGTATGAAATTTTCTTCGCTTCTTCTGACGCACTTTTAACAAGCGAAGCTTTCTCTTCGAGCGTGATCTCGCCGGCTTCGTGTTTTGCCAAGATATCCTTCGTGCTATTTTCGAGTAGGACGGCGTATTCATCTTGTTGTTTTTTTCTGTCCTCTTTATCGGAACCGCGCATTCCAGATGTGATCAAGTTCGGAACTTGAGACATGAGTACGAAGAAAATCGTGATCACCGCGATGACCGTCCCACGAGTCCGCTTGTTTTCCATGATCCGAGAAAGCCACCCGCGCAGTTGATAGGTCAGCGTCGTGACGACGAACAAAAAGGCAAAAATCAAGGGAATTGAAATCAACATCGTCCAACCCTTGGCGATCGTCATTCCAACCGCCAACCCTAGCATCAACGGCGTGAACAAGATAAACGAAGTGTTGATGAACGAGCTGGTGTAATTCAGAAAGAATGCGCCGCGCAGGCTGATGGGTAGGTGAAGCAGTTTGTCGATTGACATCAATTCGGTTTGTTGAAGTTCAACCATCAATCCAATCATCCACAGAACCAGGAACAACAGGATGAGGATGTTCCAAGTAACCAGTAAGGCGTTGGCTGATGCGGATTGAAACCAAAATGAGCCGCCGATCGCACCGACAAAAAATGAAAATCCTGAAGCCAGCAAGACGACCGAAATCACAATAATCGATATGATATAGTTGACCTTGCCTGCTTTCTTGATCTGATTCATCGTGAGTTGATAGCGAAGTCTTATCAACGCGATGAGATGCTTGGGATTCATAGCGACTCCGAATCAGTCTTTGGTTCTTCAGACGAGGCATCAGACGAAGGGCCTGCGACAGCGTAGGGGTCGCTTTTTCCAAATTCCGAAGAACCATTCTGATTGATCCCACCGTCGAGCCAACTCAAGTTCGGCGTCTCTTCGTCAACGGTTCCGACAAGTTCCAAGAACCGATTCTCCAGCGAATTTCCTTGTCGGAGGTCATCGAGTGACGTCTGTTCAACAAGTTGACCGTTGGCAATGATTCCGACGTGGGTGCAAATTCGTTCCACGATCTCGAGAACATGCGACGTTACGAATACGGTTGAACCTCCGGCAACATAGTTCTTGAGAAGGTCGCGGATGACGCGGGCGGTGACGGCGTCGACGCCTTCGAAGGGTTCGTCAAGAAAAAGGAGTTTTGGGTTGGGAAGGAGTGCGGCCGCGAGGGCAAGCTTTTTTTTCATGCCATGAGAGTATTCTACGGCGAGCTTGGTCTCGACGCCTTCGAGCTTTAGTAACTGAAGCAGTTCTTCGCTTCGTTCAAGAATGGTCGCTTTGTCGAGTAAGTGCATCCTTCCCACGAAAGCCAAATACTCTCTTGCGGTGAGGTTGTCGAAAAGCGCGAGGTCTTCTGGGACGACGCCCATTTGCTTTTTGATTTCAATGCCTTGAACCGGATCCCAAGGGTTGCCGCCCAAGAGTTCAACGCTTCCGGACGTTGGAGCGAGAATGCCGGTCAGCATCTTGATCGTCGTCGACTTTCCCGCTCCGTTAGGACCCAAGAAGCCATAAAGACTTCCTTTTTCAACCGACAAATTAACCGAGTTAACCGCTTGGAAATCGTCGTAGAATTTCGTCAAGTCTTGCGTCTGAATAGCTAAGTTCATACAGGCTTTACTCTGAAATCGGGGCGGCGGTTTCTAAAACTGAGTTGGTAAAACTGAGTTGGTAAAACTGAGTTTTGAAGGAAGCAATCACGTGGGACGTTCTTCAAAACGTTGCGTTCTGGTAGAATTGGATTCGTCGATCATT
>CAYMFZ010000337.1:0-6541 GCA_964389585.1 uncultured Pirellulaceae bacterium
GTGTAGCTCATTCAGTTTGTTGTCGATGTCCGCTGGGTTCCCCCAATCCTTTTCGCGAAAATCTGAAACGACATAGACAATTGCATTTTCGTTTTCGCGTTCACCAACCAACTCCACAACCGACGACAGCGAATCCGACAAACCAATCGACAGGTTCGAAACGGCAAGTCGACCTTTGACGTCTTCGATGCGTTGATCAAAAAGACTGTCGACCAACTCCCCATTCAAATCTGCGAATTGATTCAAGACAGACTCACCGATCTCCGCACTATCCACGCCTTGATTGCTTCTGTCGATTCCAACTGGACGACCGTTCGAAAATCGCAAAAGCGTAAACAGTTGATTCTGACGATTCTTGGCCCTGGCCCCAATCAAAGACAGCGTTTCTCGCGCACGGTCAAACGCAGATCCGTCCGTCCCGCGATCACTCATCGAAAAACTATCGTCAAGCAAAACATAATGGTGCGTCGTCGCTCCACCGAGCAGTTTTGAAATTCGATCCTCCTCACAACCGATCTGGCCCAACATGAAGAGAGCAAGAATCAGCGCGGCAATTCGAGAAAGCAGAAGAAAAAGTTGCTTAAGCCACACCCAATTTCGATTCTTCTTATAGCTTTTAAGCAGGAAGTCCATCGCCGCCCACTTAATGGTCTTGTGCCTCATCAAGTTGATCAAGTGAATTAGAATCGGAAGCGCAATCATGCCTCCAATCAAGCCGCCCCAAATGCCCGGCGAACTGGTAAACAGGTTGTCGAACATCAGCGACTCCTGTTTCGAGCCATTCGGCGACTTAAGAATGACGCCAAAGCCGCATCCAGCGGATCACTCGTCTTAATCATCGCGTAGTCAACGGCGCTTTTCGCGCAGCCACGGCGAACCTCGGCAAGAAATTCATTGAGCGCTTCCAAGTAGCCTTCGCGAAGTGCTTTTGGATTGCAATTCAACCGAGTCGCCGATTCCATGTCTTCAAATCGCGTCGGCCCCGTGAACGGAAACTCAAGTTCATCGTCATCCAAAACATGCAAAACCAAAACGTCATGGCCTCGCTGTCGTAGCACGCGCAAACCCTTCAGCGTCGCCTCAACGTCGCCGAAGAGATCAGAAATCACGATCATCATTCCGCGCCGCGGATAAGTCTCTGCGGCCTCAAGGAAAATATCAGCCAGATTGGTTTTGTCCGCCGGCTTATTGACGTCGAGCGATTGAATGATCGACATAAGCTGAGTTCGCTTACTCAGCGTTTGAACTTTTGCTCGGACTTTATCGTCGAAGCTCATGCATCCGACCGCGTCCTGATTCTTCAACACCAAAAACGCCAAAGAAGTCGCGATCGTGGCAGCGTATTCGTACTTGTTCAGCGGCCCACTGCCGTATTCCATGCTGCTCGAAACATCGACGAGCAAGTTGACACGCATGTTGGTGTCTTCTTCAAACTGCTTTACATACAGCCTGTCTTGTCTCGCCCAAACCTGCCAATCAACATGCCGCAAGTCATCACCCGGTGTGTACTCGCGGTGCTGAAGAAACTCAACGGACTGACCAAAGTGCGGACTGCGATGCATGCCCGAAAGAAAACCTTCGACGATATGCTGAGCCCGCAAATCTAAACGCGCGATGCGTTTGATCGCTTCAGGATGCAAAAATCTTTTGGAATCGGGCATCGTTTGTTAGTTCGTCTTCTTTCGTAGGTGTTTCGTCAATCAATTGTTGGATCACGTCGTCAGCGGAAACGCCATCACTTTGCGCGGCAAAATTAATCGCCAGCCGATGACGCAGAACCGGTTTGGCCAGCGCGGCGACATCTTCTGTCGAAACATGCGTTCGACCATAAAGTAACGCCCGCGTTTTTCCGCCGAGGATTAAGTACTGGACGGCACGCGGACCCGCGCCCCATCCAACGTTTTCGGTGATAAAGCCGGGCACGCCTTCGGTTCCAATTCTTGTTTGTCGCACAAGAGAAAGTGCATACCTGATCACATGATCGGAAACCGGAACGTCGCGAATCGTTTCCTGTAGCCTCAAAATGTCTTCGCCAGTCAAAACGGGTTTCACATCGTAACTTGATCGAGCAGTTGTCCGACGCGCGACTTCAAATTCATCTTCGAAGTTCGGATAGTCGACGAAGACCTTAAACATAAAGCGATCTTGTTGCGCTTCCGGCAGCGGATAGGTTCCTTCTTGCTCGATTGGGTTTTGAGTGGCGAGCACAAAAAATGGATCAGAAAGCTGATGGCGAACTCGCCCAACGGTGACTGTCCGCTCCTGCATCGCTTCCAAAAGTGCCGCCTGCGTCTTGGGAGGCGTTCGGTTGATCTCATCTGCCAAAATGATGTTCGAAAAAATTGGTCCTTCAAGAAACCTTCTTTCCCGAGCGCCCGTCGACTTATTCTCTTCGATGATTTCGGTACCGGTAATATCTGCCGGCATCAAATCAGGCGTAAACTGAATTCGAGAAAACGAAAGGTTCAAAGTTTTCGAAAGCGTACTAATCATCAAGGTCTTGGCTAACCCAGGCACGCCTTCAAGTAGGCAATGTCCGCGGCTGAACATTGAAATCAGAATTTGCTCAACGACGTCTTGTTGACCGACGATTACCTGAGAAAGTTCGGCAAGAATTTGCTCGCGAGCACGCTTCAGGAGATCTATCGCTTCCTGTCCAACGGGGTGTTCTGTCATTTCGTATCCTGATCGATCATCGTCTTATTTCATCCGTTCAAGATAATCCCCCACGAAGAAAATGGCTACGGTGGCAGACGGGAAGAAATACAAAGTCAAAATGCGTTTCGACTCTCGTAAAAATATTGAGGCACGTTTTGGTGGGCAACTTCTGGCGGAAGTTTCTTGAATTCGCATAAGTCCCAATTTCAACAAGCGTTTTATCGGTGATGAAGTCCTCGATTCGGTTAGTGGTTTGTCAGCGTTAAAGTCTAGAGTTCTAGGGCATTGAAAATCAGTCGCCACGCGTTAGCGTCCGGTTTTAGGTGACTGAATCGGGTGCTAACGCACAGCGACTGATCCCAAAAATTTGTGAGCCGTAGGCGCTAGCCTCGGGCAGGGTTCATTTGTCGGCGCGTTCGCTTTCCAAGAGTCGTTTTTCATCGGCACGCTTTTGAGGTAAAAGGGCCTCCGCTGCCTTTGCGCGAGCAAGACTCTTGGCTTTCGCGTCTTCGATTTTTTCTTTATTGAAACTGAAAGGTACTCGACTCGTCCTTTGCTCAGGCACTGAATTCTGATTGGTGAGATACGCCAAGGTACCCGGTGGCTGATCCTGAGATCGATCTACCTGGTAAACGATCTCGGAACTTGCAAACTTAATCTTTATCTTTCGTTCCTCAGGTAGAGTCTGAATATCCATCTGATTTGGATATCCGTATTCGTGCAAATCATTGAACGCAAGCTGCCCTGTCTCCCAATCGATGCCTGCAACGTTGAGAAAATCCGTGCGCCCTGAATTTTCATCATCCTTCTCTACGCGTCGAGCGAGCAGGTAGAACGGCAAATCGGTTGGTTGGTTTTGCCCAAGTTGAAAGTTGTCGAATCGAACGGGGCTTCGCCAACACAGCTCACCCGATTCTGCATTGACGCAAACAAGGATTCCCATCCACATCGCGTCACTGTAGTTAATGTATTTGACCTCAACATCTAGTCCCGGTAAATCGACTCGATTGTATGACTCTCCATTCTGCAAATGAAACAACAGCCGATCGCCTTTGACAACGACTCCGATTCCAGTAATCGCACGCTTTTGAAATGACTTGATCTGCGAGTCGACTTCGAATCTTTGTTTACCTGTTTGGAGATCAAGAAGCTGAATTTTACCCTCGACACTCAAGATCGCAACGGAATCCAAGCCAACCAAACAGCCCAAAGTCTTTGAAGCGTACGTCGAATGCCAAACCAACTTATCCTCAAGCACGTCGTAGAGTCCAAGTGTTTTTTCAGTGGTGATTTTTGGTTTTTGTTTGTCGCCACCGGCTGGTTGCGCCGTCTGCTTGTCGTTCTTTTCAAGTTTGGTTTGCACATTCGAAACGACGAATCGACAACCGCGTGTTGTCCAGATCGCCCCGATGCTTGGATCAAGCTTTGTTGTCCGCACCAATTGGCCTGACTCGACTTCGATCACATCAGCGCGCCTCCGTTTTGGATTCCACACAATCGCATGTCGATCATCTCCATACAAACGAGAATGAGGCAAGATGGCATCTCTTCGCCACTTCTGCTCGCCCGTAAACGAATCCAAACAAATCAAATGGTCACCATCGAGATAACAAATCCCATTGAGCCCTGGCGCCCCAACATAAACCCGTTGCTCGTAGTTTCGCGAATCCGTAGTCGTCTTAACTTCCTTCCACTGTCGAGCCACGGTTGCGATATTCTGTTCGTGAACTCCCGATTTCACCGAGGTATTCCAGAGCACCGGGTCCTCACCATTTTTTAGCTTCAGCCAATCAAAGGCAAACATTTCGGTGGCGATATCCAAAAACGCAACGTGATTCTTAATCGAGACTCGACCAAAGACATAACTGTTGTAGTTCGTCTGCAGCGTTTCAATTTTTTTGCGAGCGAAGAATCGGTAAGCAGTTTTTCCTTGGGCGTCGAGAATCTCAATCTCACCCGTCTGGCCATAAAATCGAAAACTATAGTCAGCGTACTCATCCGCGTCATAAGCATCGAGTCGCACAACGCAGGGAACCAGATTCCCCAACTCACGTTCGAACTTCGTCGACGAAGAAGTGTATTTGCCGCTGGCCCACTTCATTTTGGGCGCTTGGGCGTGAACCCGATCCACTTCTTCTTTCAAAGCCCGCGCGAGTTCCGTTCCCGTTTGCGAATCACCCACCGATACGTCCGCAAACTCCAGTTCCAAACGCTCGATGTAGGGAATCGCGAAATCCATCAACTTCAACTCGACGTACAGTTTTGCGATTTGGGATGCTGACTGGCCAGCTATTTCAGCATCGTTCGAATCGGACAATCTTTCCAGAAGTTCAAGCGCCCTCAGTCTTTCACCAACCGACTGAAGCCGATCTGCCAACTGAATTCTCGTCGAGGGAGGAACCAACTCAATTGGAACGGCGGATAACGCGTCAAACATCTCTAACGGTTCGAGACTCAAAGCCTCAAGCTGACCAACCATTGTCGAGATTCCTGATTCGATTTTCGCTTGCAACTCATTCGACTCAAATTGGTAAAGCTCTTTGATCTGAGATGAAACCCATTGGTCAAGTCGAATTTCAATTTGCATCCGATTTGAAACGCTCGAACTAGATCCAGATGCTTTAATCGCCGGTTCGCCATTTGCTTTGATCTCACGATCAAATTTTTCAGCGCCGACGGGAATAGATTCTTTTCTCAATTGGCCGACCTGCTCGACGGGTTCAATTAGATCCATCAACGCCATGAATGCCTGCTCGGGTTGACCTTGTTGCCTCATCCCTGCAACTTTCGCGGCAAGATATTCAAACCGGCGATTACCCATCAATTGCTGTTCGTATTTTTTAGCCAGCCTAATTCCGTTTTCAAAATCTGATTCGACGGTTCTCACAATCAAATCAAGCAGCAAGTTCTCGTAGGCTCGGTTGGGCGATTTCAAATACGCCCGCTCGATCGACAGAACAGCTTGCGCCATGTCGCCGGCTTGAATTTCGAGTTGGGACTTGATCGCCAGCAACTCCGCCGTCAATTCGCCTTTGGCTAGAGCCTCGGCCAACAATCGCCGCTGTGGTTCGTCTTGCGGAAAACTTGAAAGCCGGTCAACGCCATGGGAAATGACTTCACCTTGGTAGCAAACCAAATTCCCCAAAATTCCATTGGTCCGTACGGTGCGGACAAGTTTTCCCTTACTTAAGTTGACTTGCAAAAGCTCTTCGGAAGTCGTCGGGAGAAAGTAGTTTCCAGAATTCGCGTACCCTCTTCCTGATGGTTTTCCATGCCCATCAAGTTTAAATTCCCAGCCCGGTTTTCCGGTTTGAATGTCGAAAGATGAAAGCGAATTTTCTCCGACTAAGACCGCACTGCCATTCTCGACGCACGCGAGGAATAAGGCGTCTTTGCGAGGGAACTTTGCAGACGGAGTGTCACCGGACATCCACGCAGGACTACCAGTTTGCAAGTCTACGCAAATCAAGGACTGAGATTCCACTGGCGTAAACAGAACTTTGCCGTCAGAGATCAGTATTTTTGAATCTCGCCAAACGCCAGCCAACGGATCCGCTGATGAGGTTCCCTCGGGAGAAATTCGCTGAACGGCTTTCCTGCCCGGCGTGGTGTATTGAAACCCCCACAGCAGTGAATGAGTCGAAAGATCGATGCCGGTAAGAGCTCCCGTTCCAGTCGCGCAAACCAAAATTCCATTGGCAAACGACGGACTCACTCCAGCCAGCCTTCTGAGGCGATCTTCTGACAAACCGATGCTTGAATTTTCAGTGGTGCCCAATGTTTGAGACCAGTTCAATTTCCCGGACTCGGCATCTAGCACCACCAGTTTGATTGCATTTTCTTGTTGGCAAACGGCAAACAATTCACCTGACATGGGCAACGG
>CAYMFZ010000338.1:0-6536 GCA_964389585.1 uncultured Pirellulaceae bacterium
GGTTTGGAGCGTCAAGCTCATGAGCCGCGTGCCCGGTGACGAGATCAAATCGCTTGCTCTCGACGAAGGTTCTCGAACGAGTTGTGCGCTCACTCGAATCATGTTGGCCCGTCAGTTCGATTCGCGCCCAAGTTGCCAGTCGCTTTCAATTAACGACGATTGGAAGATGACCAACACGGATGCGGTCTTAATCATCGGCGATCGAGCAATGAAAGCTGACGCGCCTGAGTTTCCACACGTTTGGGATTTGGGCGAAGCTTGGAATGCGATGACCGGCAACCCATTCGTGTTCGCTGTTTGGGCAGCGCGGCCAGATAGCGACTTGGTATGCTTAAACTCCGTCCTGTCCAATGCCCGGGATCGCGGACTCAGTCAATTGGATAAAATCGCCTCTGAACAGGCGCCAAGATACGATCTAAGTTACAACGAGTGTTTAAACTACTTGCGTGAGAACTTGCACTTCAATTTGGGAGCAAGCGAAAAAGCTGGCATGGAAAAGTATTTTCAATACGCGGCCGAGCTTTCGCTGATTCCTGATTCTCAACGCCTTCAATTTCATCAAACGACTTCAATTTCATGATTTCCAAACTTCTAGACAAAGCCGTCGCCGGCGAAAGACTGACGCCTGAAGAAGGGCTTGAGCTGACCAAGTGCAACGACCTCGCGGTGTTGGGCGCCGCCGCAAACGCGGTGACGAATCGTCTGCACCCCGAGCCGTTTCGAACTTACAACATCGATCGAAACATCAATTACACCAACGTGTGTACTGCGGTTTGCGACTTTTGCGCTTTCTACCGCAGTCCTAAACACGAAGAAGGCTACGTGCTTGAGCGGGCTGAGTTGCTGAAGAAGATTGAAGAAACAGTGGCGCTTGGTGGCGATCAAATCTTGCTCCAAGGCGGTTTGCATCCCAAATTCAAACTCGACTGGTATGAGGAAATGCTGACCGACATCAAGTCGCATTTTCCAGACCTCAACGTGCATGGTTTCAGTCCGCCCGAGATTTTTCACTTCACCAAAGTCAACAATTGCAGCCTTGAAGAAGTGCTCTCTCGATTGAAAGCAGCCGGTCTCGGAAGTTTGCCTGGTGGAGGTGCCGAGATTTTGGTTGATCGCGTTCGCAGTGAAATTACGCGCGGCAAAGTCATGACTGACGATTGGCTCGACGTGATGCGGGTTTGGCATAAGCTTGGCGGGCGGAGCAGCGCGACGATGATGTTCGGCCATGTCGAAACGATGGCGGAGCGAATCGAACATCTCGAACGGCTGCGTGAGCTTCAGGACGAAACAGGTGGCTTCACCGCGTTTATTTGCTGGACGTTCCAGCCTGACAACACGGACATGGCTGACGTCACTCCGGCGGGATCGTTTGAGTATTTGAAGATGCAAGCGATCGCTCGTCTTTACCTCGATAACATCGCCAACATTCAATCAAGTTGGGTGACCCAGGGATTAAAGATCGGGCAAATGTCATTGGTTTACGGTGCGAATGACATGGGAAGTCTGATGATCGAAGAAAACGTCGTCGCAGAAGCGGGCACGGTTCACTATCTGACACTTGATCAAATGCGAGATGCGATTTCCGCGCTCGGATTCAAGCCGCGTCAAAGAAATGTTCACTACGAATTGTTCGACGATGCCCACGAGCAAAAGGCGGTCACGGCGAACCAAGCATGGGATAAGCAAAAGCAGGAATCAGTCGAAGGCTTGCACCAACTTGCTTGATTGATTCAGCGTGCAAAAAAGAGGAGCTTCTCTCGATTGCTGAGTATTCGCTTTTGTGAAAATCGGCCAACTAAGCTAGATTACTAACGGTCGCTGCTGGATCACGAGCGGCGGAGTATTTCTAGTTACGTCGGGCCGCGCATGACAAAAAACATACTTACTAAGTTGTTTTACCCGGAGGCGTTATTGCTGCCTGTGGCCATGCTCTTAATTGTCTTGATGTTCGACGATCGGATCGGATATCTAAACTTTGAGTCAGGACTTGATGGATTTCAAGCTTCGATTCGGTTGATTGGGATTTGGTTCGCGCTCGAACTCTCACTTTTTGTCATCGGTTTTTTTACGTCGAATCACAGAAGCTATAACATTCGCTGGTTGATGTTATTGATTCTTGTGTCAGCGATTCCGATTCTAACTTATCAGCAGATTGAAGAACGTTCGATCGCGATGGTCAAACTAGCTGAAATCGAATCAAACCTGCTTGAGAACGATCGTGTTTGGCGCCGTGTTCGGGATGACGAAGAAAACGAAATTGCCACAACGACGTATGCTGAAATCAACGGTCGGTCGGAGCTAACCGCTTTAAATTTCTATCTTGAAGAAACCGATTGCGGGTGCTGTTTTTCTGAAGTCCGAACCGATTTTTCTAATGAGGATGCTCGCTGGCTCAAGAATTGTCGTTACCTTGAGACGATGGATTTAACGGAATCCTCGATCACCGACGACGCGTTCTTGCATTTTCAAAAAATTCCGCGATTGACGACGCTTGATGTTTCCAATAATCAAATTACCGGCAGCGGATTTAAGTATCTCGCTGGCCATCCAAGTTTGAAGTCGCTAGTTCTCGATGACTGTCCGATTACAGATGGTGGACTCCAAAACCTCGCATCGGTTACTTCGCTTGAAAAGATCAGTCTCTACCAAACGCCGGTGACGGATGTTGGAATTGAAGCGCTGAGTCGACTACCGAATTTGGAGTCGTTGACCTTTCGAGGGACACGGCTGGCTGGCCGTTCTCTTGGTAGTTTCAACGGCTGCCTTCAGCTTAAATTCATATCAATTCGATGCGATCAACCCAAAGCAGATGACCGAAAGCGGATTGAAGTTTCGGATCCTAAATCAGAGCGATCAAGTTGCATTTGGAACGACTTGCCTAAGCTCGAACAGGCTCATGTCAATGTTGACGCTTCAATCCAATCATTCGAGGTGCGAGAACTCGGAAAACTTTTAACTCTGGACGTCAAGTTCAAGAAATGTCTGGAGTGCAAAGTTGGTGAGTCTTGTAACTACTGCAAAAAAGTTGACCACAGGATTTGCCTTGAAAATTTGCCCAACCTTGTTTCGCTTAAAGTCGAAGGCGTTTCCAAAATGGAGACGTCAAACTTGCCCAACGTTTCGCACCTGGTTCTTTCAAATTCGGACTCCTTTTTGCCACGTGTTCGGGAGTTTTCGAGACTGAAGTCTTTGGAGATAGTCGATTCGAAACTAACGTTGGAATCGCTGAGGACACTGGGTGAAATACCTGGATTGGAATCGCTGACGATAGCTTGCGCAGACGAGAACTCGCTCTTGTCGCTTTCTCAGTTTGCGAATTTGAAAAAGTTGAAAGTCACCCGAGCAAAGGTCGGTCAAAAAGGCGCCGAAGCAATTTCAGAATTGGAAAAACTTGAAGAGCTTGAGCTGGTCAATGTTCGCGGTGACAATTCGCCTTTGAGCCCATTGAATCGACTGAAAAAGTTACGGACGTTGAAGCTCAATTACGGCGAAATTGATCGACTGCATTTGTGTGGTTTTCCTGATTTTCACTACATCAATGCTGGTGTGTCATGCGAGATCGGGCGACTGCAATTAGAAAATTTGCCTGCGTTAGAGAGTTTTTATTCAAGCGGCGATATTGACGAATTGACTTTGAAAGATCTGGCGTCGATCGAATCAGTCAGGAAGTATTCTTTTGACGATCACCTGCTCAAATCTGTTCATCTTGAGAACTTGCCCAACTTGATTTCGCTTAATCTTGATAGCGAAATTGAGAATCCCAATCTCAATTACAAGACCTTTCGTTGGCTTGGTTCATTGGATAAACTGTACACGCTGTATCTAAAGAATGCAACGATTGGGTTGGGAACGTTGAATGAGATTGCAAAATTGAAACGCTTGCGAAGTCTAATAATTCCAAGGGTTGCTGATCACGAAGAGACTCGAGGGAAACTACATGCTTTGGTTTCAGCCCGTTATTCAAATCTGGAATCGCCTTTTGACGATGAGGTTGAATAGCGAGTGACAAAACTTCCCGTGGTCAAAGTTTCCCATCAAGGCGAATCTTCACAACGCAGTTTGCGTTTGGCCGTTCATATCTTTCGTGTGCTGTTGTTCGTTTCGATCCTTGCGATGATTCGATACGCTGCTTCCGCAACGCCGATGGTCGAGTCTCAGCTTGCCTCCAACTCGATGGCAATCGACTTTGTCAGTTCCGTTTTTGGAGATGATGCACGGATTGGCGATGTGGATCCAAGAATCGGTGGGAGTCTGGTTGTTGATACGACTGACTCCAAAATCGGCTACGTTTTGCAAACTTCACCCGAAAGCGACGATGTGATTGGATATTCCGGGCCAACCAATTGCCTGATTGCTCTGGATCTCGAAAACAAAATCCAATCAACCGCGATTCTCAATAGTGGCGACACTTTCGATCATGTGGAACTAGTTAAGCGAGATCCGAAATTTCTCGATTCGTTTAATGGGTTGAGCTTTGATACCTCCGAAGAGTGGCGCGGGCTCGATGGCGTGTCCGGCGCGACGCTGACGAGTTATGCCATCGTTGCTGCGGTTGCCAATCGCATGAATGGCTCAGCCCCATCGTTGAAGTTCGATTCAAAACCGAAACTTGAAAATGTCAGAGAGCTCTTTTCCGATGTCTCTGAATTGACCGAATCAGATTCGCCCATGATTTGGGATGCGATTGGTGCTGATCAACAGCGAATCGGGTTTGTGCTGACCACAACGCCCGCAGGCGATCATCTTTCGGGGTACCAAGGACCAACGGCAACGCTGGCGGGATTTGATGTGGATGGAGAATGCGTTGGATTGGTTGTTGATCAGACTTATGAGAATGAACCCTACGCGAGGTATTTGAATGACGAGTATTCGTTTCTCAATCTGTATAGGGGCAAGACGCTGAGTGAACTGGCGGCGATGGATCCGAAAGCACTTGGCATCGAAGGTGTTTCTGGAGCAACGATGACGAGTCGTTCGGTTACTGATGCTTTACCCATCGCTGCGACAGCGGTGATCAAGTCTCGATCCAAGTCAGACCAAGCCAATTCTAAAGTCCGAGTCGTTACTCGAAGTTTGATTTCATACTGGGCTGATTTTGTCACCGTGATATTGACACTAATTGGCGTGACGTTTTCATTTACCAAACTCAGTCGGAAAAAGTGGTTTCGACTCAGCTTTCAACTTGCCGTAATCGTACTGCTCGGGTTCGTGAACGGACACTTGTTGTCGCAGGCTTCCATCGAAGGCTGGGCGGCGCATGGAGTTCCTTGGTCAGTCGTGCCTGGCTTGGTCCTTCTTTCTTTGGCCGCCTTATTGATTCCAATCGTTTCGAAACATCAACCCTATTGTCAACACATTTGCCCGTTCGGTGCGATCCAACAGCTAGCGAGAGCCAAGCCTGTTCGAAAGCGAATCAAGTGGACATTGAAAATACCAACGAGAGTTGCTTGGTGGTTGGAGTTAATACCATTCGTTTTGTTGGCGATCGTAATTTTGTCTGCCATTTTAAGAACGACAACCAACTTGGCGGCGATTGAGCCTTTTGATGCTTTTGCGTTTCGAGTTGCTGGTTGGGCAACGATTTCGATTTTCATTTTCGGTTTGCTGATGTCGCTCGTTTCCCCGATGGCTTATTGTCGATTCGGTTGTCCGACGGGGGCGATGCTAAACTTTCTCAAGTTTCGAGGTGACAGTCACCGGTTGGGAATAAGAGACTTGGCCGCCGCAGCACTATGTATTTTGGCGTTCACGCTGCTCTACGTTTGAAAAAGCTAAGAAGTGAGCTTGGTCTTTCTCAAGAGTTTGCTGAAACTGTTGTAGTCCAGTCCAACTGTTGCAATCCTATACGGGTTTCATTCAATTGATGACCATGAATTCTAAATCTGCCAACTCTTCTTCGGTTTCGAAACCCGATCACCGAGTTTTCGCCACGACGTCGTGGAGTATGGTTCTCGATGCCGCTGATGCAGACGATCCCAATTCGAGCAGCGTATCGAACGCACTTTCTGATTTGTGTCAGTTGTATTGGTTTCCACTTTACTCTTTCGTGCGACGAAAGGGTTTTGATCGAAGTCAATCAGAAGATCTAACTCAGGCTTTCTTTGCGGACTTGTTGGAGAAAGATCGAATTCATCAAGCGGATCCCGAACGTGGGCGATTCCGAACTTTCCTTTTGGCGTCCATGAACAACTTTATCTCCAATCATTGGCGTGCGGAAAACGCTTTGAAACGTGGAGGCGGGCAAGCTTTGATTTCGATTGACTACGAGAGTGCCAACGATCGTTACATCGAGTTGCCGTCGGAGGAATTAACTGCAGAGCGAGCGTTTGAAAAGAACTGGGCGTTAACCATTTTGGAGCAAACACTTGAGCAAGTTGGGGCTCAATATGAGGGTTCGGGAAAAGGCGAATTGTTTGAATCGTTGCGAGGATTTTTAACAGGCGATGATATTGCTTACGCTGAGTTGTCAAAATCGACTGGCATGAAAGAAGGGGCATTGAAAGTTGCCGTGCATCGATTGCGGCAAAGGTATGGCC
>CAYMFZ010000339.1:0-3255 GCA_964389585.1 uncultured Pirellulaceae bacterium
CAACAACTCTTAAAACTACTTGCATCCCGTCTTGCCTCCTAAGATTCAGGATAACGCACCCGATTTACTACCATATTTGTATCGGGTTTTGCCGTCAATATATTATGTCCGACGCAGGATTAAAGTCAAATTGAATCCTTTGTCACTAGTTTTGTGGCGTTTCGATTTCTGTAAATTGCATTGGAAGGATAAATCTGCGAAATACCGAACACCAACGTGACTGGATTAAGGGGATCATGATTCTCGTCTTAGCGGTGTTGGATCCAGTCACTCGACCCAAACATTTTCTCTATCGCACTGTTTATTGCGACTTTTTCTAGAGCCGCAAGCATCCCATCTTTAAGTTCTACCTGCAACTCATCTGAAACCAATTTCGAACATTTTTCGATGGTTTCTCCAGTTGTGAGCGCATAACCGCTAAGGTTTCTTATCCCCAGTAGATTCGGGGAGTTAGAAGACGCATCTAGCAAAATGCTACCATGCTGTAGTAGTGCTTTTTTTGAACGCCGTTGCGCACTGCCAACCACTTTGTAACCACCCAAAACGATGTCTCCCGAAGTCCGTCGTCGAAAGCACATGAAAGCGTCTTGTGAAACCGAAACGGCTGCTGGCAAATCAGGATTTCCACCATGCGAGTTATTTGTTGGCAAGCTGTCTTCGTGCAAGGAAGCACTTGCCCCTTCTGAATTAATTATGCCAATCAAGATCGAATGCATCAGGCGATAAAGATCCGCATTTCGAGTCGACCACCGATTGGCACTAGGGACGCAAAGACTATACGTCAGCTCTTGGTCGTGCAGAATTGCCCCGCCACCGGTTCGTCGCCTGGTCATCGGGCATTCGATGCTTGGCTGATGAAGTACTCGGTCTGAATGCTTTTGAAAGTAGCCCAGAGAAAGCGTCGGCTCTGACCATTGATAGAAGCGAAGTGTAATCAAGCCCGTTTCGTTGGCCGTCTCCAAAAGCGCTTGGTCGACCGCCATGTTCCAAGCACCGTTAGCTGGCGGGTCGATTATCAGTCTGGCTTGTTCCATGATTCAGCAAGAAAGAATAAGTGCAGAAGCGAAGTTCTCGTCTCGCTTACTCAGCATCCTCGTAATCGGACATGGGCGGACAAGAGCAGACAAAGTTTCGATCGCCGTAAACATCATCAATTCGGTTGACCGTCGGCCAAAATTTCGACTGGCGGGTCGCCTGCGAAGGGAAGATTGCTTGCTCACGCGTGTAAGGACGGTCCCACGCTTCGTCCACCATATCATCCATGGTGTGCGGAGCTTGATGAGTGACACAGGTTTCCGCCGAAACGCTGCCAGATTCCACGGCTTTGATTTCTTCGCGAATGCTCAGCATCGCTTCGCAGAAACGATCAAGCTCCTCTTTAGATTCGCTTTCGGTTGGTTCGATCATAATCGTTCCGCCGACCGGCCATGACATCGTTGGAGCGTGGAATCCATAATCCATCAACCGCTTTGCTACGTCGACTTCGGTGATGCCGCTGGATTCTTTGATAGGACGAATATCAACAATGCACTCATGGGCGACGCGATCGTTGCGGCCTTTGTACAGAACGTCGAATGCACCTTCCAGTTTTTTGGCAATGTAGTTGGCGCTCAAGATTGCGACCTGAGTCGCTTTCTTTAAGCCAGGCCCGCCCATCATGTAAATGTACGCCCAAGAAATCGGAAGAATGGCTGAGCTTCCAAATTGAGCTGCCGAGACAGCACCGTTGTCCGTTGCGTCCAAGCCGTCGATCGGTTGGACGATATGGTTGGGCAAGAACGGAGCGAGGTGAGACTTGACTCCAATTGGTCCCATTCCGGGTCCACCCCCGCCATGCGGAATGCAAAACGTTTTGTGCAAGTTCAAGTGTGAAACGTCGGAGCCGATCTTTCCAGGTGCCGCAATTCCAACTAACGCGTTCATATTCGCGCCGTCCATGTAAACTTGCCCGCCATGTGAATGGACGATCTCACAAGCCTCGCGAACTGTTTCTTCGAACACGCCATGGGTGCTTGGGTAAGTGATCATCAAGCTTGAAAGCTGTTTGGCATGTTCAGTCGATTTGGCTTTCAAATCTTCCAGGTCGATATTTCCACTGTCGTCGGTTTTAACAACGACGACCTTCAGCCCCATCATGCTCGCGCTGGCTGGATTTGTTCCGTGGGCCGAGCTAGGGATTAAGCAGATATCGCGATGCCCTTCACCAAGGCTCTCATGATATCGTCGAATCGCGAGCAGACCGGCGTACTCGCCTTGCGCTCCCGAGTTGGGCTGCATTGACATGGCGTCGTAGCCAGTAATTTCAATGAGCCAATCTCGAAGCTCATCAATCATCGTCTTGTAACCATCCCACTGATCACGCGGTGCAAATGGATGCACGTTCGCAAATCCGTTCATCGTCACTGGAATCATTTCTGCAGCGGCATTTAGTTTCATCGTGCATGAGCCGAGCGGAATCATGCCATGCGTCAGTGAAAAATCCTTGTTCTCGAGACGCTTCAAGTACCGCAGCATTTCGGTTTCACTGTGATAACGATTAAACACAGGGTGCGTCATGAACTCCGTCGTTCGCAATACGTCTGAAGGAATAGATTCTTCAATCGAAGGGCAGCAACTCGATTTATCGACACCCGCGGACTCAACTCCAAAGGCCGAAAACAACGCTCGAAGATCGGAAAGCGTGGTCGTCTCATCAGCACTAAATCCAACTTGGTTTTCCGATATCAATCGCAAGTTAAGCGAGTAGTCTCGCGCCGCGATCTCAACGATAGATTTCGCTTTTTCAGTCGTGACGCAAACGGTATCGAAATAATTCTCGAATTCGATTTCAAAACCAGCTTCCGAAAGTTTCGCGGCTGCGATTTTTGCCATTGAGTGAACTCGGGTCGCAATCGTCTTCAAACGATCAGGGCCGTGGAAAACCGCGTAAAAGGCCGCCATGTTTGCGAGTAGTGCTTGGGCCGTGCAGATGTTCGACGTCGCTTTGTCACGGCGAATGTGTTGCTCTCGAGTTTGCATCGCCATGCGAAGCGCCGTTTTGCCGCGACGGTCTTTTGAAACACCAATAATCCGGCCAGGGGCTGATCGTCGATAGGCATCTCGTGTGGCAAAGAACGCTGCGTGAGGGCCACCGAATCCCATTGGCACGCCAAATCGTTGGGCGCTTCCCAATACGATATCGGCTCCCATTTCGCCCGGTGGCTTGAGCAATGTCAGAGCAAGTAGATCACTGGCGACTGCAACTAGGGCTTTTTT
>CAYMFZ010000339.1:3265-6532 GCA_964389585.1 uncultured Pirellulaceae bacterium
GCTTTTTTCTCATGGACCGACTCGATCAAAGAAGTCAGATCTCGAACCTCACCAGAGGTTCCTGGGTACTGAAGAAGGGCGCCAAAAATGTCATGTGAACCAACTTCATCAGCAGGGCCGACAATAACATCAAAGCCAAAATACTTGGCTCGTGTTTGAACCACGTCGATGGTTTGCGGGTGCGTATCGTCCGCAACAAAAAAGTTGTTGCTTGGAAGCTTGCTGGCTCGCTTGCAAAGCGCCATCGCTTCAGCCGCTGCAGTTGCTTCGTCGAGCAACGAAGCGTTCGCCATGTCCATTCCGGTTAAGTCCATAACCATTTGCTGAAACGTCAGAAGGCTCTCAAGTCGGCCTTGAGAAATTTCCGCCTGATACGGAGTATAAGCCGTATACCAGCCCGGATTCTCCAGCACGTTTCGCAAGATCACGTTTGGCACATGAGTCCCGTAGTAACCCATTCCGATCATGGAACGATTTACAACATTCGCATCAGCATAAGTGGCCAGTTTGGCGATTGTGTCGTGCTCGGTCGAACAGTCAGGCAGCTCAAGTTCTTTCTCAAGAAGGATGCTTGCCGGGACCGTTGATTCCATCAGGTCGTCCAGCGAACTCGCACCCACAGCCTTCAGCATCACGTCAATGTCATCTGGGCTTGGGCCGATGTGACGATGGATGAAATCGTCAGTTTGCTGAAGTTGTTTTAAGTCCGTCGCTTCGATTGATTTGGTCGTCATGGGAATCTGCGCGTGTCGTTAAAAAGATTTTTTGGACAGGGTCGTCCGGGTTCAAATCGTAGAATGGTGATTCTTAAAGCTCAGGCAGGACGGCCTGTTTGCCGTCGATCATCGGTAACAGACCGCCCTGCAAGAGACGTTTTCGAATTTCAACTAGCTCGCTTCGTCACACTGTTTTTGATAGGCAGCATGGTCGAGTAGCTTTGAAACCGCATCTTCACTCGAAAGCTTAACCTTGATGATCCAGCCTTCTCCGTAAGGATCTGAGTTAAGGATCTCAAGATTGTCGGGAAGCGAAGTGTTAACATCGACGATTTCGCCATCGACTGGACTGTACATTTCGCTGGTCGCTTTGACGGATTCGACTTCGCCAAACGAACTACCAGCGGTGACCGCAGTTCCTGTTGCAGGCAAGTCCATGTACACGAGGTCGGTAAGTGCCTCGACCGCATTGGCTGAAATGCCGATCGTCGCAACTTTGCCGCCATCGGCATCAGCGATGTGGGCCCATTCGTGTGTTTCAGCAAAAAGTAGTTCTTCAGGCTTCACCGGTATCTCCGAAAGTCAGTTTGAATTTGATTTGTAAATGGTTGTTGGGGTGATTGGTGTCAAAATGGTTGGCGTCAAAATTGAATTTGAAATCAAAGATTTGAAATTTGAATCGAGTCTTGAATCTGAAATTGGATTGAGTCTTGAGTCTGAAATCTAAATCGAGTCATGAGTCTGAAATTCGAATTGAGTCATGAGTTTGAAAATCTAAATTCTGCAATCTGAAATCTGATTTTCTATTTTGAAATCTGAAATTTTGAAATCTGAAATCAAGAACTAGGCCGAACGTAAAATGGAACCTTCACGACTTTAGCAGCGTGTGCCTTACCGCGAATATCCACAACCACCTCAGTTCCAATTTCCGAAAACTTACGATCAACATACGCCATCGAAATCGACTTTTCCAAAGTCGGCGTATAGCTTCCGCTCGTCACCACACCGACGTTCTGATCATTAACTAGAATTTGACACTCTTCACGAGCCGCTCGTCGGCCTTCAAGCTCCAACCCAACGCGCACGCGAAGCGATTCATCTTTGCGGCCCGCAAGAATCGCTGATCGCCCGATAAATTTGCGATCTTTCATCTGGATGGCAAACTTCAAATCAGTCTGAGCAGGATTGGTCTCTTCATTCAACTCATGCCCATAAAGCGGCATACCCGCTTCTAGCCTCAGCGTGTCACGAGCCGCCAATCCTGAAGCGCCTCCGTCAACTTTTTCCGCCAAAGCGAAAACTTCACTCCAGATTTTCTCAGCGTGTTCATTGTCGCAAATGATTTCGCAACCGTCTTCGCCCGTGTAGCCGGTGCGAGACACGATCGCTTCAACACCGCAAACCTTCGTTGTCGTTCCCGTGTAGTAGGCCAACGTATCGGGGTTAACATCCGCAAGTTCCGTCACGGCTTGATTGGCCTTCGGCCCCTGCACCGCAATCATTGCAGTTTCCGTGGTGCGATCGTTCAGCGTAATTCCTGATTCGCCAAGATGAGAATTGATCCAAGCTACAATTTTGTCTCGGTTGCTTGCATTGACCACCATCATGTGAAACGGCGTGCCGTTAAGATCCGGCAGGTGATACACCAAAACATCGTCGAGAATTCCACCCGCTTCATTGGTCATCAACGAGTAGCGAATCTTCCCGCACTCAACTCCAGCGACACGACGCGTCGTTAACGTGTCAAGAAAAGCACCGACGTTCTCGCCAGAGAAATAAAGTCGACCCATGTGAGAGACGTCAAACATGCCAATCGAATTTCGCGTTTGGTGGTGCTCGTCGATGATGCTCGAATACTGGACTGGCATCGACCAGCCTGCAAACTCAACCATTCGCCCATGGTGATTTACATGCCATTGGTGCAGTGGTGTTTTCAATAGTTCGTCGACAGAGCTCACGTGGAACCTCGATAATGATCGTCATCTCATTTGCTGGTTCGCAAAAATGCGTGACACTCGACGACACGTTCGATTAAAACGAAAGCCGTCCTCGGTCCAGCCGATGACTTGATAGTTTGGCGAAATGTTAAAGAGCAGCCCGTATTCTAACTATTGCCAGTTCACTTTCTAGGGGTTTTTTGAAGCCAGATTGTGGAACGTCAGAGGGGGAAAGGCTGGTGGCATAGCTAAACGTCCAGCCGAAAAGCTTGCGCCACCCATAAAGATTGTTCAGGTCGTTATTCGATTTCATATTCTTTGCACAGAAGAGACAGATATAGTGACGATCATCGTATGCCAGTTCCACTCTTCCAACGTGAACCGTTCAAGCGCATTGTGACTCAGGCTTCCAGCCTGAGATGATCACGATCAGCATAAAATCCGAGTCACTAACCAACGAAAATGTCGCGACCCTCGGATACAATTTTCGGATCCAACTTTCACCCGATCGAGGCCTCGCACGACGGTGGTTTGGAAGTGGTTGGTTTGACCTGTTTGATTTGAGACCTTCGCTTCGCATCAGGTCTGGCGCTATTTCACGGAGTGAAATGCCA
>CAYMFZ010000340.1:0-2241 GCA_964389585.1 uncultured Pirellulaceae bacterium
ACGGCTTACTATTGCATAGGATTTTACGGTCGACATAGTTATGGGTAGGCCTAAGTCGAAACGTACCCAGTGGCTGACTTGCGGTTTGTTGCTCGGTCGTAGCTTTCGCTTCCGCGGGAGTCTTGCAGTAAAGCAAAAGCAGCTCATCAATAAACAAAACAAAAAACTTGATTTGGAATAATAGTATGAAACTCACCCCATTCATTTTCTTGATGGCGATTCTCGTAACGAGCAACCTGGCGACGGCCGATGACTGGTGGCAATTTCGTGGCGCTGGCGGTTCAAGCGTCGCCGACGCAACGCTGCCAACGGTTTTCGATGACGATAAAAATGTCGCTTGGAAAACGGAGATGCCTGGCAAAGGGGCTTCAAGTCCGATCGTCGTCGATGGCAAAGTCATTGTGACTTGCTCGGGTGGCGAAGGCCAAGATCAACTGTTTGCGGTTGCGATTGATCAAGCCACAGGCAAGAAACTTTGGACGCAGAAGTTTTGGGCGACGGGCCGATGCTTCGTTCACTCGCTCAGTGCCAACGCAGCACCGACGCCAGTGACGGATGGGAAACACATCTACGTTTTCTACTCTTCCAATGATTTGGCTTGCCTGGACTTGGATGGCAACTTGATCTGGTATCGCGGTTTGGCTGTCGACTTTCCAAAGGCCGGCAACGATGTTGGCATGGCATCGTCCCCCGCCGTTGTTGATGGGGTCGTTGTCGTTCAGGTTGAATGTCAGGGCGATTCATTCGCGATGGGATTGGATGGTGCGAACGGCAAAACGATTTGGACTCAGGAACGTCCGAAAGAAGGTATTTGGACTTCGCCGCTAATTGTTGAATCTGAAGGCAAGTCGCCAATGGTCTTGCTTCAATCCAAAGACAGCTTCGAACTGTTGGATGTCAAAACAGGCGAGCAAAAATTCAAAGCCGACGGCAAGGTCAGCAGTATCTCCTCTCCTGCATTCGTCGATGGAAAGTTGTATGTCCCAATCAACGGAACGACTGCTTATTCCGTCGCAGGAAACGGCGAGCTCAAACAAGAGTGGAATTCCGAAAAGATTCGGCCCAGCTCCATGAGCAGCATCGTGCATGGTGCGAGTCTCTACACGCTCAACGGCGCAGGCGCGTTGTTGACTTACAGTGCGACGGACGGATCTGAGCAATCGAAAATCCGTGTCATCAGCGGTAAAGCTGCTTGGGCGACGCCAGTTGTTGCCAACGGGCATATGTATCTGTTCGCTCCCGAAGGGCAGTCTTACGTGGTTAAGCTATCAGAAGTCGAAGGCGAAAAAGCGGAAGTCGTCCACGAGCATGTCTTCGAAGATGAAGTCTTTCTTGGTTCTCCTGCAGTTGCCGACAATGCATTGTTTGTGCGGAGCGACAAATTTGTTTGGAAGATCGCAAGCGAAAAAGAATGAGCGATTTCATTGAAGTCCAACCGGCACGTGGGCCAATTCGGTCTTCCATTCAACCGCCTGGGTCCAAGAGCCTGACCAATCGCGCGTTGCCGATCGCGGCGATGGCTGCCGGCAAAACGGTTTTGACTGGCGTCCTTGATAGTGACGACACGCGAGCGATGATCGATTCGCTGGAGCGAATTGGTGTAAACGTTAGTCACGATGCCAAAACGAATCGCGTTGTCATTGAAGGGAACGGTGGCTCATTCAACGGAGCCGCAGAGCTTTTTATTGGCAACAGCGGAACTTCGATTCGCTTTTTAACTGCCATGTTGGGTATTGCCGGTGGCAAGTATCGACTTGATGGAATCGAGCGAATGAGGGAGCGGCCGATTGGTCCGCTTGTTGAGTCGCTTAACCAATTGGGCGCGAATGTTGTTGCAGAGTCTGACGGCGGTTGCCCACCAGTCCAGATTAATTCGGACGCTGTCAGTGGCGGAACGGTTTCGATTCGCGGAAGTATTTCAAGCCAATATCTAAGCGGGGTGATGATGGCCTCGCCGCTGGCAAAAGATGGAGTCGTGGTCGAGATCGAAGGTCCTTTGATTTCAAAGCCCTACGTGGAAATGACGGCAGCGGTAATGAAATCGTTTGGCGTCGATTGCCAGGCCAGCAAGGCTCTTGATCGTTTTGAAATTTCAGCCGATCAGCAATACCAAGGAATCGAGTACGCCATCGAGCCGGATGCGTCGGCGGCAAGTTATTTTTGGGCGGCGGCCGCGATTTGCGGTGGGACAGCAACGGTCAAAGGACTAAATCGAAATTCACTTCAAGGCGACGTTGGTTT
>CAYMFZ010000340.1:2251-6523 GCA_964389585.1 uncultured Pirellulaceae bacterium
ATTGTCTTGAACAAATGGGATGTAAAGTTGAGTGGCTTGAGAATGAAATCTCTGTCACTGGTCCTGCGACTCATGGTATCGATATCGACATGTCTGATGTGAGCGACACAGTTCAAACGCTTGCTTCGGTTGCTTTGTTCGTTGAAGGGCCGACGAATGTTCGCAATGTTGCTCACAATCGCGTTAAGGAAACAGATCGGATTGGAAATTTAGCCATCGAACTTCGCAAGTTTGGAGTGCAAGTCGATGAGCGCGAGGATGGGCTGACGATTCATCCCGCTCCATTGAATTCTGCCGAGATCGAAACTTACGACGATCACCGGATGGCGATGAGTCTGGCGCTTGTTGGTTTGAAACAGCCCGGAGTAAAAATCCTTGATCCAGGATGCGTCTCTAAAACCTACCCAAATTATTTCATTGATCTTGCAAAATTTGTTAGCTGAAAGTTCCAACTTATGCATTTGAAATTGAGTTGCAGTTGTTTAAAGATTGCGTCGTCGATTTTAGTGGTTTTTACTTTGATTGGTTGCTCTGTTTTCATGAACGCATCCGCAATGGGCCAGCAGACAAAGAAGGCGCAATCGCTTTTCGATTTCGAAGACGCCAGCCAATTAGATTTTGTCAAAGCGAGCGGCGTAAAACTGACAATTGTTGATGGTGGCCAGAGTAAAAAGCTTCAAGTCGATTCTGGCCACGATATTGATTGGCCCGGAATCACCCTCAAGCCAGCCGCAGGCCAATGGGACGCTTCCTCGTTTCAACATCTGGCTTTTGATATCGTCAACACAGGCGAGACCAGTTTCGAGCTTGGATTGCGGATGGACAATCCAAACTCTGATGGTCAGAAGAATTGTCTGACCGTGATGACGCAAATGACGCCCGGCGAGTCTCGCACAATTTCTGGCGCGATGACCACAACGCCGTGGCGATTTGATACGCCATTGAAACTGAACGGGATGCATGCCGCGCCAGGGCAGGAGCTACTTGATTCCAAAAACATCGTTCAGGTCATTTTGTTCTTACGAATGCCGCATCAGGATCATCATTTCACGATTGATAATGTTCGTTTCGAAACACCAATAAGTATGTTGGATGCAAAGAAGTTCCTTCCATTCATTGATGAATACGGTCAGTTTATTCACGACGATTGGCCTGGGAAAATTGAGGGAGATGATGACTTTGCAACTCGCCTGAAAACGGAGGAAGTAGATCTTGCCGAGCACCCGGGGTCTCCTGAGTTCAATAGTTATGGCGGATGGAAAAATGGACCCAAATCAGCACCCTCAAAGCACTTTCGCGTTGAAAAAATTGATGGTAAGTGGTGGTTTGTCGCACCCGATGGTTCGCGATTTTGGTCGCACGGGATCGACTCGGTGTCTACTAATTTTGGCAGTACGGGAGTTGAGCATCGTGAAAGCTATTTTCGCGGTTTGAAACCAAAAGACGATCCGTTTTATTTCTCAAGCACTTGGGGGATCGGATTCTATGGAAGTAAGACTCCCTACTTGAGCTACAACTTTTACGTCGCGAATCTGTTTCGAAAATATGGTGACCAATGGAATGAAGCGTTCCAAACGATGGCGCATCGCCGCTTGAAAAGCTGGGGAATCAACACGTTAGCATGTTGGTCAGACCCTGCGATTAGCAAACAGCAAAAGACGCCCTACGTCGCATTCTTTCGCGCCGAGGAATGTCCCATCCTTGCTGGTGCAGAGCAACGCTGGACAAAATTCGTCGATGTCTTTGAGGAGGAATTTGAGCAAACAGTCATTGCCGGCGTAAAGTCTTGCCAAAGTTCAGTTGGCGATCCGTGGTGCATTGGCTTTTATGTCGACAACGAATTGTATTGGGGTGAAGACCATTCACTTGGACTTTGGACGATCAAGAGCCCCGCGAGTCAGGCAGCGAAAATAGAATTGGTTCGGGACTTAAAAGCGAAATACGATTCGATCAAGTCTCTAAACGCAGCTTGGGGTGGCGAATATAAATCATGGGAAGCTTTTTCCGCCGCAACAGAAACTCCAGATCTGACCAAAGCGTCAGATGATCTGATTGCATTTTCGAAAAAGTTTTCGGAGAAGTATTTTCAAACAATCAAAAGCGTCTTGAATGACCGCGCTCCGAATCAGCCTTATTTGGGGTGTCGATTTATTTGGGATAACGAAACCGCAATTCGGGCAGCCTGTAAGTCTTGTGATGTGGTTAGTTTCAATCGGTATCGATATAGCGTTGACGACTTAAAGCTACCCAAGGGTGAAGACCTCCCGGTGTTGATTGGCGAGTTTCATTTTGGCGCGCTCGATAGAGGAATGTTTCACCCCAGTAAAGTTCCTGCCAAGAATCAAGCTGATCGGGCGCGGTGTTACAAAAATTTCGTTCGCAGCGCCCTGTCTCATCCCAATATCATCGGAACACATTGGTTTCAGTACACTTCCGAACCGACTTCAGGGCGAGGCGACGGAGAAAACTATCAGGTTGGTTTTGTTGACTTGTGTGACACCCCTTATCAAGAAACAGTTGAGGCTGCGAGAGAAGTTGGATATGGGATGTACGAATTCAGGGCCAACCGAAAATAAGTGAGAGCTCGCATGGACGCCTCGATGCCCGGTGGTCATTGCTTTTAGCGATCGGTCACGCAAAATGTGGCGATTCCGCCTCGAATATCCGATCAACTGCTTTCATTGCAACAACCCGTTTGATTGTCCCTTGATTGCAACGGGGATTCAACAGAATCGGAAAAGCTTAGCAAGCTAATCGTCTTGCATTCGATTCCATCAATGAGGCTTTGTGTAAGAACGATGGATCAAGTTCAACGATGACAACTACAGCAAACGCAACCGAACATTGGCAGTCCCTTTTCGAAAATTGGCCTGACGCTATTGAACGCCGCGGTTCGATTGTCACCAATCATGGCGAGGCGATTCCATTTGTCGGTTTCTTAATCTCATTTGGGTTGTTGCTTATCGAACGAGATGGACCTGACGCAAACGGGACGCGAAAGATCATTATCTCCTACGAGGCAATCTCAATGGTCAAGCTAAAATCGGCAAGCGAGATGTCGAGGTTCCAGGCCATGGGCTTTCAACCGCCGCTGTGAAGTGAATCCATGTTGTTCGATTCCCACACAAATAGAACGACAGTAACAACCACAATTGTGGGCTGAATCGGAGGGCAAGATGCCAGATTGGAAAACAATCCTCGAATCCAACTTGGCTAAGAATTCCAACTCCGTTGATCCGCCTGCCGTCCAGCTCCCGATTTTGCCGAAGGCGTTGACTGAGTTCCAGAAAAAGTCAGAAGATCCCGAAGCGGATACTGATGAATTGAGTCGAATCATCGCATCCGATGCAGGTCTCAGCACAGAACTCCTTCGCAATATCAATATTTGCATGGCGGGCTCGCTGACGAAAGTTACGTCCGTCAAGCAAGCGTTGGTGATGTTAGGAATTGCAAAAACCCGTTTGTATTTAACGACGAGCGGGATGAAAGAGGTGATGAAGTCGACTTCCTCGAAGCTCATCAACTTTCAAAATTTTTGGAATGCCAATTTAGAGCGATCGCTGTTCGCACGTGAAATAGCAAGGCTGCTCAACGCGGACATGGACATCGCTTTTACAGCGGGCATGCTTCAGGATTTCCTGTTGCCACTGATAACAAACCAATTGGTTGATGACTATTTAGAGTTTACTTCCGATCGAGATAGTTACTCAAATCTGATTTCGTTCGAATTGCAAAAGTTTGGTTGGGACCATGCTCAAAGTGCCGCACAGGTAATGAACGCCTGGCAGTTTCCCGAAGAGTTGGTCTGTTGTGTTTACTTCCATCATCGCGGCGTGGGAATTCTCAAAGACGAAGAGTTGAAAAACACTTCAGTCGCAGCCGTCGCGATCGCAACTCTAATTCCAGATGCCTTTCGCCAAGAATCAAACAGTCTCGAAGCCCTAATTGAATTGGGAGAGACTTGGCCAGAATTCGACTTAATCTCTATAGCGGAGGCGATCAACGAAGAGTTCGAGCAACTGGCCGGCAACGTTAAGAACCATTTTCCACTTGTTCGGCTATTGAAAAACAAGCTCAAGCAAAAAGAAGCTCAGGCTCAAATTAGCTGAAGCTTGTGACTAAGTTAGAGCCTACACCGAAACTAGAGCCTATCCCAAAACCAAGAGCCTCGATCAACAGTGAGCCGAAGGCGCTAGCCTCGGGCCAGCGATTCGAGATGACTAGAGGACATTTCAAAACCTAAAATCGTGCGATCATCGTAGTGGGATTCGC
>CAYMFZ010000341.1:0-6516 GCA_964389585.1 uncultured Pirellulaceae bacterium
CCATCGAGCATTGGGGGCACATCCATGAACGAGAAAACGAGTACGACGCTGAATTTGAAATTGAATTGCGCGACGACGCCTGGAAAATCACTTCGATGGAAATAACGAACGAAGAACCAAGCATCGTCAAAACTAGCCTGCGCAAGTTTTAGAGCCTGACAAAAGTATCCTTCAACCAGCAAGTTTGCGTTCTTAATAGCGAACTGATTGCGGGGCGTGAGTGTTTGAGCTTACCCCAGACCCAAAAGGTTGTTCGACAGTAAGCCGTAAGCGCTAGCCTCGGGTCAGCCGAACAAGTGGTTTGTCGCACTGGTTGCCTGGCCCGAGGCTAGCGCCTTCGGCTCACAAAATTTTTTGGACAGACTCGCAATCGACCGCAGAAAGCCATTTGAAACACCGCGAGCTGAACCATTTGTCACGTTGGCAATGCTGAAATAAAAATCTACGACAGATGCGGCGTTGTTTGAATTGCGGCGTTGTTTGAATAGGCCCAATCGAAACGCCAGACGATTTCAATAAGTGAAGGCCGAGCCTGATTGTTTCAAATTTCGGTTTTCAATTCACTTCCTCAACGGAAACCGTCGTTTGGATTTTGCCTTTGCTCAAGAGTGCCGGCCAGTAGCTGATGATTTCGGTTGCCTTGGGGCGGCCACCGGCGAATCCGGTCACTCCGGGAGGACCACTAGTTACCAACGGAACAATTTCCATTCCTAGTCGATCCAATTTTGATTTTTCGTCGCTGCGAGCTCCAATCCGCAAGATGACTTCGGCGGGTTCTGAAGGAGCTTCGACAATTCCGGCATGACAAACGTTGGTGCCAACGATCTCGATGAACTTTTCTTTGTCGGTAAAAGTTACCCCGTCCATTGCGACACGATCAAAAACGATGTCGGCGCACAATTTCGCTTTTTCAACTGCATCCGGACCAGCGACCGTGAGTTGGCTGATGATCTTATAGCCTTCGTGGAATGAGATTGAGACTTTGTAAGTGTCTGTGGCGGGACGACCTTTGATTCCTGAAATTGCGACTCGGTCCTCGCCGTCTTGTTTCAATTGGATCGAAGTAAAATCAGCAACACAGTCGGGCGTGATGTAGTTTGCTGGATCACTCATCTCGTAGACGAGTTGCGAAGTAACGGTCTCAATGTTGACTTTCCCGCCGGTCCCCTCGTGCTTCGTAACTGCAAATGTTCCGTCTGGTTTGGCTTCGACGACGGGATATCCGATTTTTGCCATGTCTGGAATTTCTTTCCAGTTGGCGAAATTGCCACCTGTGCATTGGGCACCGCACTCAACGATATGCCCGGCGATGGTTCCGGCCGCCATCATGTCCATGTCTTCAATCGACCAATCGAACTCGTACATCAAAGGAGCAAGCACAATGGATGGATCTGTTGCACGTCCAGTGATAACTATATCGGCACCCTGCTTGAGTGCTTCGACGATTGGCTCGGCACCAATGTAAACGTTGGCGGTTTTGACCTGGTCAAGATACGGCTCAAGCGGTTGGCCATTGTCCATGTTATTGAAGGCTTCACCATCAGCGATCAATGACTTAAGGTCATCAAGAATATCATCGCCCTCGACGATCCCAATTTTCATGCCCGTCAAACCAAGCTCACGAATCACTTCGGCAAGGGCTTCCCGACAAGCAATTGGGTTCACGCCGCCCGCATTGGCAACGATTTTGATTCCCTTCTCGTGGCAAACGGGCAAGACGCGACGGCACATTTCGACAAAATCAGTCGCGTAGCCTTTGCTGGGATCACGGCTCTTGAGCTTTTGCATGATGCTCATTGTGACTTCGGCAAGGTAATCCAAAGTCAAATAATCAAGCGGTCCTTCATTGACCAAGCGAATCGGTCCAAGGATGCTGTCCCCCCAAAATCCTTGTCCGTTGGCGATTAGAATTTTGTCTCTTTTTGGTTGGCCGTTTGCCATGTCGCATTCCATTCTTGATGTTCAATTATGAAATGATTCTAACTAAATGCGGTGTCTGTAACCATCTGCTTTAATCGATAGAATGTCGAGTGAGAGCGGTACAAAAATCGCTTTAGAAACAATCACTAAAACCTAACTCAGGCCACGATATGGAAGTGTTCGTAAAATCGGAAAACGTTTCGGGCGTCGGTAGAATTACGTTGTGTCGAGCCAAGAAACGAAACGCGCTAAAGCGGGCTTTCATCGAACAACTTAGCGCCGCCGTGAGCGAATTGGTTGAAGACAAGTCGCTACGTGTGTTGGTCCTTCAGGCAGAAGGCTCAGTGTTTTGCGCGGGTATGGACTTGGGCGAAATGCAAGAGCGGGCCCAGTCGGTTGACGGAAAAAAGGAATGGCAAAAAGACTCAGCAGTGTTTGCTGAACTCCTGCAAAAGCTCTACCACGCTCCCGTTCCAACCATCGCCGTCATGCAAGGGCCCGCGCTTGCGGGTGGAGTCGGGTTGATTTTGGCTTGTGACTTTATCGTTGCCAACAAAGATTCATTTGTGATGCTGCCTGAACCTGCACGCGGAATTACGGCCGCGATGGTGACACCTTTTTTGGTCCATCGAATCGGTGCAGGTCGAGCCAATCAATTACTGTTGAGTGGCCAACGAATGCCGATTCAGCGATGCTACGAATTAGGCTTGGTACATTCGATTGCGGAAGACAACGAACTAAGTGCTTGCGTCGATGAGTTGTTAAGTTCCATCATGACCGGATCACAGGCCGCTTTGGCGATTACGAAAAAGCATATCCAGAACTACGGGACGGGGAATTTGAGCGATTACCTTACTGCGTCCATTGACGTTTCTGCTCAGGCTCGGGAAACGGATGATGCGAGAGAGGGGTTGGCCGCTTTCTTGGAAAAACGGAAGCCGAAATGGCAGGAGTGAGTTCGGTTTCGAATTTGAAATTGAAAATCTAATTTTGAAGAGCTCAATTTAGAAATTGGCGATTTGATATTTGAAATTGGCTGACCAGCATCAACGCCAAATCACAACCTACACTGATCAAATAAATAAACAGAATTGCAAACTCGGAAACACAAATGCGACAAATTGATCTCACTGGAAAAACAGCAATCGTCACTGGCTCGGGGCAAGGCATCGGCTTGGCCACGGCGACTTCACTTCACCAAGCCGGCGCCAACATTGTGATCAATTACTTTCCGGATCCCGAGGGCCACAACAAAACCATCGCTGACTATGCAGTTGCAGGTATTGGCGAGCGTTGCATCGCTTCGCCAGCCGATGTACGCAATCCAGAACAGCTTGCCGAAATGTGCAACATGGCCGTCAAAAAATTCGGTGGCCTCGACATCCTTGTCAACAACGCTGGAATCTTGCGCGACCGTAGTTTCAAAAAAATGAGCGGCGCTGAGTGGGGAGATGTGATCGATACTAATTTGACCGGCGTGTTTAATTCTTGCAAAGCGGCGATCGAGCACCTCAATGAAGGCGGTTCGATCATCAATGTCGCTTCGCTTTCTGCCGTCACAGGATTTTTTGGTCAAGCCAATTACGCGTCTGCCAAAGCAGGAGTTGTGACACTGACCAAAGTCTTAAGCAAAGAACTCGCTCGGCAAAATATTCGCGTCAATGCAGTCGCGCCGGGCGTGGTCGACACTGAAATGGGCAAGTCGATTCCGGAAGAAAACCGACAGGCGATGATCAAGATGGTTCCACTAGGACGGTTTGCAGAACCAAGTGAAATTGGAGATGTCGTGTTGTTCCTGGCCAGTGACCTATCGTCCTACGTCACAGGACAGACGATTCACATCAATGGCGGCTGGTGGGCCTAAAGTCTAAACCTCAGTGTAGAACAGTTGTCCCCAACTGTTCCGCAGCCAAATATTCCAATCCATCCTTTCATCAGCCATCGGTTGAAACCTGAGCCCAACCAAGCCCACCTTCCCAGGCACCTACACCCAAAAAACACGGCGTTTTCTTGACGTTGTTTCCAAATTCAGAACCATCTAAACTTCGCGACCGAATTCTGATTGTCGATCGAAAGTTAAGTTGGAACGGATGCGAGAAACAGTTTGGCACATCCTACTCATCCTGTTAGTAACGGGAGTGGTCTTTTTCTCCAACCTTGGATCAGCCCGACTTTGGGATCGTGATGAGCCTCGCAACGCTGGCTGCGCCGCGGAAATGCTGGAACGGGGAGATTGGGTCGTTCCGATTTTCAACGACGAGCTGCGGCACCAAAAACCAGTCCTGCTCTACTGGCTGATCATGTCGGCCTACTCTGTTTTCGGCGTCAACGAATTCTCCGCAAGATTCTGGTCAGCGTCATTGGCAGTCGGAACCACGTTCGCGACCTACTTGATCGCCCGACGTTTGATCAATTCGACCGTCGCGCTATATGCTGCGCTCGCGCTCGCAACCAGTTTGATGTTTGACGTTGCAGCACGGGCCGCCACGCCAGACTCTGTTTTAACTTTCTTTGCGACAAGCGCGCTTGCGACTTACGTATTGGGAACATTCGTCAAATCAAAATCAGGTTTGGCGTTACGAAATTCCAATTGCTGGTTTCCACAACACTTTGGTGTGGTTGGCTTGATTTACAGCTTGTTGGGATTGGCAGTTCTTGCCAAAGGGCCGGTCGGATTTTTGCTTCCAATGGCGATGATTGGCATGTTTATGTTGATTCAGCGGCTCCCAATCGATTCTCAAACCGATCGAACCTGGTACGCGCGATTCACCTCATCTGCCAAAGTTTTTCATCCAATTCATTTCCTCAAAACGCTGTGGTCGATGCGTCCGATCACTGCTGCTCTGATCATCTTGGTGATCGCCGCCCCGTGGTACTTCCTTGTGGATGCGAGAACCCAAGGCGACTTTACTCGCCTCTTTTTTGTGGGCGAACACTTTGGCCGGGCGACAACGGCCCTTGAAAATCATTCTGGTGGGTTATGGTTTTACCCATTGGCGATCCTGATTGGATTTTTCCCTTGGTCAGTATTCTGGGGTCCCGTCGTTGTCAGCTTGATCAGTCGCAAACGCAACTCCCACCAACAAAGCCAACAAAATCAACTTCAAACCAACCAACTTCAAACCCGACTTACAACGGCCCCGGCGTGCCTAATGCTCTGCTGGATTGGAATTCAGGTCGGCGCGTTCTCAATGGTACAGACGAAGCTCCCAAGCTACGTTGTGCCTTGCTATCCGGCGCTTGCGATTCTTACTTGCACTTGCATCGTAGGTTGGACGAAAGGAACGTTTCAAATTAGCCGAAACTGGTTTGTTGCGGCAATCTTGGGTCTCGTCATCTCGGGTTTCACAATCACCTTGGGAGTAGGATTCGCCACTCATCGATTCCTACCCAGTCAGTTTTGGTTGACGGGTCTCGGCCTAATTCCTTTATTGGCAGGCCTTGCGATTCTTGTCATGGCAATTCGCCAACGAATGACTTATGCCCTGCCGCTGTTCGCAACGATGGCCACCCTTTTTTGCTTGATGCTTTTTGGAGCGGGAACTGTGTCGCTTGATGGAGAACAAGAAAGCGACAAAATCATCGCGGCAATCGACCCAGGAAACAAGATTGCCACGTTTGGCTGTTTGGAATCGAGTTGGGTATTTTACGCCGGCCAGCCGATTTACGAACTTGAAAAAGCCAGTGAGAGTTTCGAAAAGAATCCCCAAAACTGGCCATCCAATTCACAAAATGCGAATCCCCAAAATCCCCAGCAGCCACGACCGTTTTGGAAGCCAAAGCCCAGGATGACACCGGAAGCATTCCTAGTTGCCAACCCTGAGGCCGTCTTCATTACGACTGACGATCAGCTTGAAGACATAAAAAAACGGCTGCCGAAAGACTATCAAGTCATTCAAACAGCCGATTATTTTTTGAAAAACAAGCAGTTGGTTTTGCTTGGCCGCAAAGACCGAATTGCCGAGAACTCATCCGACAATTCGAAGACAACGCGCTAAGCCCCAGTATTCCGTCTCGTCTTAATTTTCGGGTGCCATGCTTCACACTTGCGTGAGCATGATCCTCTGATTAATGGTTTTCGTCGTTCATTCATGGCCATGCTGCCGCGTGGCCATGGCACCCATCACGAATATTGAGCTGAGTAAAAATACTAGTTCAGCCCTAGTTTCGGAATGGTGCCGATGGAGCGATTGAGTTTCCGGTTTTCAAAACCCAACGAGATCCGAAATCACTGCTGTCTTGTGAGAATCTAGCATTCGAAGTCGTCGTCAACGACTCAATCGACTTTGGCTCAATGTCAGCTTGGCCCCAGTCAGTTTTCAACTGCACAGCAGAAATGGTCGGAACACCTGTAACCGTGTCGCCGTTTGCAAGAACGACCACTGCCGAATCCTTGCTGTCAGTGTGAAACTTAATTCCGGCAACTTGATCCATTGGCATCGAGACTTTTCCAAATCGAGTTTCAATCTCGAATTGATCAAAACCATCGATCGAACCTGACATCGAACGATTATTTCCGAGGCGGATGTAGAACATATCGAGCGGCTGACCGCTGTCATTCAATTGAGGTGTTGAAGAAACAGGCGTGTCGTACAT
>CAYMFZ010000342.1:0-6514 GCA_964389585.1 uncultured Pirellulaceae bacterium
ATCCAAGAATTCACGAGATTCGAAATCATCAAGCACAAATTGATTGCGCGGGTTTGTATCGGGAATTGTTGTTGGGCAGTGAGATCCGCAACTCGCATCGAGATTGCAGTCGCGTCCAAGATCCGTATTCTTTGCGATGCCAGCCACAGGTCATGGGAGCCTCGCTGGAATTGCTTCGGCATGCGGGCCAGGTTCTGATCCGTGAAGCCAATGCGGTTTCCGATAATCCGCTTGTGTTCGATGGCGATCAAGCAATTTTATCGGGTGGAAATTTTCACGCACAACCTGTTGCATTCGCTGCCGATCAAATTGCCATGGCGATTTCTGAAATTGGTTCGCTGTCTGAGCGGAGAATTGCGTTGTTGATTGATAGGCATTTAAGCGAGCTTCCCTCGTTTTTGGTCGAAGACGGTGGGCTCAATTCGGGTTTCATGATTCCGCAGGTGACCGCCGCAGCTTTAACCAGTGAGAATAAGCATCTCGCAAGTGCGGTCAGCGTCGACAGTTTGCCCACAAGTGCCAATCAGGAAGACCATGTCAGCATGGCAACTTATGCCGCGCGAAGGCTAGGCGAAATGAACGACAATACGGCAACAATTATTGCGATCGAATTGCTGGCCGCCTGCCAAGGAATTGAATTTCGAAAACCGTTGCAGACGAGTCCAAAACTCTTACATGTGGTCGAACGAATTCGTTCCCAGATTCCTGCTTACACGCAAGATCGTGCCTTCCATAAAGACATTGAATGGGTAAAAAGGAGTGTGGTTGCGAAAGACGATATGTCACGCAAGATCCAATTGCCATTTGGCTTTTGACAGAATCCAATTAAATGTCGTTTCGTTATTGCGAAATAAAACCGCAGAATCTTAAGAAATTGCCCAACACATCGACGTAGAAAACGAATAACAACATCGGAGTCGACGCGATCAAACGCGTCGCACGGAATTTCAGATCCAAGATCGAATGTCGAACCATGAAACCGACCGCTGAAGAGACTTATTACGAAGAGCATCCCTCGATGTTTCGCAATCGACCGGTTGAGTTTGTCTTGACCTGTTTGTTGTGCTTAATCTTGGTCGGATTCGTGATGTTCTTTGTCTGGTGGCTCAGGTGCAAGGGAACAACGTTGACGGTCACCAGCGATCGAACCAGGTTACGCAAAGGGATTCTGTCTAAATCTGTTACCGAAGTTTGGCACCAAGACGTTCGAAACGTGCAGTTGAACCAGACCTTTTTTCAACGGATCTTTAGCGTGGGTACGTTGGGGATTTCGAGTGCCGGGCAAAGTGGATTGGAAATTTCCGTTTCGGGAATTCCAGAGCCGGATCGAGTGAAGGCGTTGATCGATCAACATCGGCGACGATAGCGCCAACGATAGAAAGCGACGTCATGCGTTGCTTTGGTTCGGGCGGAAAACCTCCGAGCACCGATGGGTTTTAGACTACGAAGTTTCCACGCACGTGGAAAATCAATGCGCAACAGTCTGTGCTTTACGAGGAACCGAAAGTCGTACCGCCAGGAATCGCAATTGGTTCCCGAGCAATGCAATTAGTTCCGGAGGAACGGCAAGTGATAGGCTGGGACTTCAGTCCCAGTTGACATATCGTCAGCTATGAAGAGTCGCAGAGCGACGGCATGTGGTCTTAACTCACACATGACGTCCCGCTGGGACTAAAAAATTCATTTGGGAGTTTTCGTCGGACTGAAGTCCGGCGCTACTACATGTCGTCGCATCCGCGACTAAGAAGCTACCAATAGTTGTGCGCCATTGGCGTTAGCCGGCCTCGGGCTAAACCAACGACTGGCTTTTGTAGCTGGTTGTTCTGGCCCGAGGTTAGCACCTTCGGCTTGTCTTTCTGGTTATTCTGGCCCGAGGCTAGCGCCTACGGCTCACTGTTCAATAACCTCTTGGTTGGTTTTGGGTCGGGTTGTAAATTTGAACTGGTGAATAACTCGGCATTTGCTCGCGAGCAGACTCAAACGTATCCCAAAATCTGCTTGATGTTTTGGCTATCAACCGGATTAATAACGCCGCGTTCGGTGATGATGGCTTGAATGTAATCAGCCGGAGTAACGTCGAACGCAGGGTTGTAGACTTGGACGCCTTCAGGAGCTGTCTGCTTTCCGAAACCATGCGTGATTTCAGACGAGTTGCGTTCTTCAATTGGAATCTGTGTTCCGTCTTCGATCGTCAAGTCAAACGTGCTGCTGGGTGCGGCGATGTAAAATGGGATTCCATGAGCTCTGGCCAGCACGGCGATTGAGTAGGTTCCGATCTTGTTTGCCGAATCACCATTGGCAGCGATTCGATCGGCGCCGGTAACCACGGCTTGGACTCTACCTTCTCGCATGACTTGAGCTGCCATTGAATCGCAAATCAGCGTTGCCTTGATATCACGCTGCATCAATTCCCACGCCGTTAGTCGTGCCCCTTGAAGCAGCGGACGCGTTTCATCAACATAAATGTGAAGATCGTGGCCTTGATCCTGAGCGGTGAAAAAGACGCTGAGCGCAGTTCCATACTCCGCTGTCGCAAGTCCACCCGCATTGCAATGCGTCAGCACGCCATCAACCTCTTCAAGCAAACCGGCGCCGTAAGTTCCAATCGCGTGGCACATTTGTCGGTCTTCTTCGTGAATTGCGATGGCTTCTTTGAGGAGGACTTCGCGAACTTCAGCGACCGAGTTATCGTTTCGAACAGACTCTGCAACTCGCTTCATTCGATCGAGCGCCCAAAAAAGATTGACTGCGGTTGGGCGACTGGTGGCGAGATATTTGACGACTTCTTCCAGCCGCGCAAAGAAGGCCTCGTCATTTTCGTCGTCAACTGTTTGCAAGCCAACGATGACACCATAGGCAGCAGCGATTCCAATCGCAGGAGCGCCTCGAACGCGGAGCATTTTAATCGCTTCCCACACCGTCTCAACGTCGCGACAGTCGATCCGCAACATTTCGGTTGGGAGTTTTGTCTGGTCAATCATGTCGAGGTAACCGTCTGGGCCACCGGACCAAATCATCGTTTCTACTTTGTCAGCCATTAAAGATTATCCCTGCAGCGGGAATCCTGAGAATCAATCGAGCCAGTTAAAATCGAGCCAGTTAAAATCGAGCCAGCTAAAATCGAGCCAGTTAACTAAGTGCCTAACCTACAACCGAGAGGTTGTTCGATCGTGAGCCAGAGACGCTAGCCTCGGGCCAGGACAACCAGCAAACAAGCCATTGGTTAGGCTGGCCTGAGGCTAGCGCCAACGGCTCACAATTTTTGGTACAGACTAGGAAGCGTGCCATTTTAATCGTTTGCCAAAAGTTGAACAGGCAATGGGAGCGATCTGAATAGTTGGGGATACGGAACGTAGGGATGCGGAACGTTGGCATCGTTTTAGGCAACGTTCGTCGCATCGTTCATTCGGGGCAACGGCCTAGACTTTCTACCTGGCGGTTTCTTCGAGAGCCACATTCGGATCGGCTGAAGATCGCTTTTCCAAAACCATTCGAATCGGGACTTCGCCAAATTCAAGCGAATCACGCAGCACACTCAAAAGGTACCGTCGATAAGTCTTTGAAAACGAATCGGGGTTGTTGCACTTAACCATGATGGTTGGCGGTTGGATTCCGATTTGCGCCGCGTAATAGATTTTCGGCCGCTTCTTGTTCGAAGCCATCGGAGGCGGATGCTTGACGAGCGCTTCTTTGATGATGCGATTTAGTTTTGGCGTTCCGACTCTCGCCCGCGACTGCTTGTAAAGCATTTGGGCATGGTTCAGCATTCGTTTACAGTTCTGCCCTGTCTGACCGGTAATAAAAGCAATCGGCGCATTCCATTGCGTTGAGAAGTTATCACGAATGTAGTCAGCCCACCGCTCGGTCTCCATGTGCTCTGCCATCAAGTCCCATTTGTTGACGACGAACATGACGGGCTTGTAGAGCTGTTCAATGTAAGTCGAAAGTTTCCTGTCGACTTTGCTGATCCGTTGACTGGCGTCGAACACCATCAAGATCACATCGGCGTGACGGATCGTTCGATGGGCGCGATGCGTTCCGTACCACTCAACATCCGTGCGAACGCTTTTGCCTTTTCGCAAACCAGGCGTGTCGATCGCAACCATCGTTTTACCATCAAGTTCAAACCGAACGTCAACGCTGTCTCGGGTTGTTCCGGCAACTTCACTGACGATCATTCGCTCAGACTCAACGAGCGTGTTGATGAAAGTGCTCTTGCCGACGTTGCGACGCCCAACCAAAGCGAACTTCATTTCGGGGCGAGCCAATTCGCGTTTGTCGACTTCTTCTTGTGATGGAAGTCGCTCGACGATCGCGCTGAGTAATTCTTGCTTGCGGCGATTGTTGATGGCGCTACAGCAAATTGGCTTTCCGAAACCAAGCCCGAAAAAATCGTTGGCTTCAAGTTCCCAGTTATCACCATCGCATTTGTTAGCGACAATCATGACAGGCTTGTCGAGTCCGCGCAATCGTTTGGTCACTTTTTCGTCGAGCGCGACTTTGCCGTCCTTCACGTCGACGACAAACATCAATAAGTCGGCGCCTTGGATTCCAATTTCGATCTGCGTTTCGATTTCTTGATCAAGCTCGTCAACGTCGTTGATTCCAATTCCGCCCGTATCGACGATCTCGAAATAACGTCCTGCTTCTTCAAGCAGAAAAGTCATTCGGTCGCGTGTGACGCCCGCCATGTCGTCGACGATGGCCAAACGCGTGCCGACCAGCCAATTGAAAATGCTGGATTTCCCGACGTTGGGGCGACCGATGATTGAGACTTGCGGGATTGCCATTGGAGTTCAAATAAGTTTCGAGGCTTCGAATGCAAAAGAAGGAATCAACGTAGAAAATGCAAACTCAGACGGAGGGTTTGCCGATTGAGAAAACCGACGTTACGATCAGATAAATGCGACCGCAAGTCAGTCAAAAATGATTGTTTCAAATGATAATCGATTGTCAATTGAAGCGGTGAACGAAATGGCAAAACGATGACAGAACTTGAGAATCTTTCCGAGGCTGAGAGCCCGTCTGCTGAAACAGTGGACGTTCGCAAAGCCATTGTCCAGCAACTGGAAAGCTTGCGAACGGCCGGGCTGACTCATTTGCCATCGGGCACGGGTGCGTTCGAAATTGATTTTGACGAATCGGCAATCTCAAATCAGCCAGACGCTTCGCCTGCTCAGACGGACACTCAGACAAGTACGAACTCAAAAAGCTCGCGCGTTACAGATTCAACAACCCAATCGCCATCTCAACCTGAAATGATCAGGGAGTCGCCGTCGAGCTTGGTCAACGATTCGGTTCCCGTTACCGCACCTACTCCAGCAAATACGCCAATCCAGCACAGCTCTGGTGCCTATGGCCCAAGCCTCCCCTTGAACGACCGCAAGGACGCCTTGAACGTCCTTCGGTCTGAAATTGAGCAATGCACTCGATGTGAGGAACTTTCCAGTAAGCGGACACAAACGGTTTTTGGTGTCGGCAATCCTGCGGCACGATTGGTCTTTGTTGGCGAGGGGCCGGGCTTTCATGAAGACCGAATGGGTGAACCGTTCGTGGGTGATGCGGGCGACCAACTGAACAAAATCATCAAAGCCTGCAAACTGTCGCGGGAAGAAGTCTTTATTCTGAACTGCGTCAAATGTCGTCCGCCTGGAAACCGTAACCCCTCGCAGGATGAGCTTGCAAACTGTTGGGGTTACGCGGAGCGACAACTGGAGATTTTGCAGCCGGAATATATTGTTTGCCTTGGAAGCGTCGCAGCGAAAACGTTACTTAAGACGACACAATCGTTGGGGCGGCTAAGAAAACAGTTTCATTCCTATCGTGGGAGTCGGGTTCTGGTGACCTATCATCCGGCTTATCTGCTTAGGACCCCTTCGGCCAAACGCCACGTTTGGGAGGATATGAAGATGCTGATGAAAGAAATGGGCATCGACTGGACGAAATGAGCAACGGAGTTGTGGCCTGCGATTGAATCGCACGATTTCAGCCAACGAAAAGCCACGTGAATTAGCGGCTTTCTCGAAAAGTGACTGCTCGTTTGCCTCGAAACCATTGCTCAACGCTGATTTTGAATTCGAATCTTTGCCGGTCCAATTCGTCAAAACCGTCATTTTCAGCGCCGAAACTCAGCGGCTTTCTGAACCCTTTCGAAAACCTTGGAATTTCTTGCCTAAACGCCTATACGCAATTAATATTAGATTGGACAAAAAATAGGCTTTAGGGAATCTGTCGGGGCATTGCTTAGACGGACCGATTCCACACATATAATCAGGAAACTGATTGGAGAACCAAATGCTTGGTCGTTACACACGAAACTTCGCAATCCTCGTTGCTGCAATCGGAATGATTTCAGCCAGCCAGTCAAACGCTTTCTGCCAAGGTATTGGTGGAGGTGCGGGTGGCGGTGCCGGAGCCAACAATGGCACGGGATTGGGAACGGGCGGAATTGAGATTGATCCCAATGGCGTTATTTCTTCTCGAACGTTCAATGGGAACGCTGCCGCTCTGAACA
>CAYMFZ010000343.1:0-5873 GCA_964389585.1 uncultured Pirellulaceae bacterium
GGACGAGAGTCCCCGGGTTTACGCACCCGGCCGCTTACGCGTCACGGCTCTGCACTTCAGGCCTGGCGAATCACTAGGTCAGCACACTTACTTGTTGATAACCACGGCCTTGTTGGTGTACTTCTTTTCCATCGACATTTTGTCGCGTGCGGCTGCAAACACACCAACCATCGAAAAGTGCAAAAGCCCAATCACCAAGACCATCGCGCCGATTTTCGTACTGAGAATTTCAATCGCCGTCTTCGCGTCAGTTGCGTCGCCACCAAACCGAAGTGCAAATCCGATCACACCAAGCGTTAGCAAATAGAAACCAACGACCGTCAAATGCGTCTTGGCTTTTATCAACGGATCAGCGGACTCTCGATTCGCCATAAAGATCGGACCATTGGCTCGTAAAGTGCGAGCAACAAGGACCGTTACGAAAATACAAACAATAAGATAAGCAAGGTAAACCCACACCATTGTTGTCATGGTGGTTTCTCCAATTGAAAGATTGTTACTTCATTCTTTCAACCGAAATCGTTCACCTACAGTAACCCAATCGAACAAGAAAACATTCAAATTCATCAGATTGAAACCGAGGAGTTGTGAGCCGCAGGCGCCAGCCTCGGGCCAGAGCGACAAGCAAATTAGGTCAAGCTTGACACCGGCTCGTGTCAACGGATCGCAGGGATCGTGAGCAGCGATGACGCACAAGCGACCAAACACTAGACGATTACCCAAACAGATTCGAGTGCATTGGATTGTTAACAATGTGGCTGGCAACTCGCTCTGACAAAGCGCCAATCGTCATATACGGATTAACGCCCAACGCAGTTGGAATCACAGATCCATCAGCCACATACAAGCCTTGATGAACTGCGGCCTGTCCGGTGGATGAATCAAGATAGCCACCGGCGTTGAAATCGTAGACTTGTCCCAAGTGATTGACCGGACCACAGTCTGGTGTATCAGACATTCCACAACCGCCGAGTGGATGCACCGTCACGAGATTGTTTCCAAATGCCTTTAGTCGCTTGTACTTTCCGCCATGAGCTTGAGCCAATCGTTCAAACTCCCCGAACACCATCTTTCGGTATTCGCTTTCTTTCAAGCCTTCCCACTTAATTTGCCAGCGGCCCTGTTTCTTGACCAACCGACCCTCCGCTTTATCATGCCCCATGCCCAACATCGCCATCGACTTATTTAGCTCGGGGTCTTTCAGCAAAACTGAAAACAGATTGCTTACGCCCCGCGGAATCGCCGCGTCCTGAATCAGCAATCGCTTTCGCAATTCGATATCTCGATAGAAGTTCAACGAGGTTTGAACGGTCGGTCCGACAGGGCCTTTGTTTGTCCCATAGGCCCCGTAGCCGCCGATGTTGGTGCCTTTGGGAAGTCCAGTTACAAACCCAATCGTGTCGCCGTTGCCCGACCAGTTGTACCCTAACCGAGGCGAGAATTGAAAGTTATCGTTTTGCGAGTCAAGCAAAATTGCAGCACTGGCCGGACTTCCAGCTCCAACCACAACCATTTGTGAGTTCACGCTAACCGGATGGCGTGTGATCTTTTCATGTTGGTCGTCAATGTAAGTCATGTGAACGCGATAGTAGCCGTTGCGCTTCTCAATTGAATTGACTTCGCATTGCGTAAACATCTCGGTGCCGTTGTGTTTCGCAATTGGCAGATAGTTCATCGCCAAAGTGTTTTTCGCACCAATGTTACAACCATTGATGCAGTCACCACACATGTTGCATGGCCGCTGAATCATGCCTTGTGGATTTCTCATTTGAGAATCCAAATGCCGATAATCGTACATGACAGAAATATTGGAACGATCATAAAAGCTTGGATTGCTGCTCATTCGAGCTGCCGCCTCGCGACGCAATCGAACCTTTGGCGTTTGATCGCACGGCGTGCGGCTGAGACTCATCGATCGGGCGACTCGATCGTAAAACGGCGCGAGAACTTCGACATTGTTTAATGCGCCGGGCCATCGCTGTTGTTCGAAGACTTCCTTGTGAGGCCGAAGTGCAATACTTGCATTGATTAACGAACCACCGCCAAGGCCGCTACCCGAAAGAATGTTGACTTCGTCGTTCATCATCAGGTTGAACAAACCCAACGGCTGAATCATCTGGCCTTTTGTTGGCCCAGCTAAAACCGAACGAGCATTCCCGGAAACATTTGGGAATGTATCGGGGAACGTCCCTGGAACCCATTCTTTTCCTCGTTCAATGACGCAGATTCGGTGTTCCGAGCGAAGTTTTTGAGAAAGCCGGGCGGCTGCGATTGACGCGCCGTACCCTGAACCGACCACAAGAACACCAAAGTGAATTGCGTCTGGATTTTTTGCGGTCAAGAACAACTCGCGAATCGGATTCGAAAGCTGACCACCGTACTGCTGAAGGCTTTGTCGATAGTCATCAGCGGCGCGTTGCTTCAACGGCGTGTTGCAGGTTTTGGTTCGCTGACCAATTTGAACAAGTTTGCCAATCGGCCCATCCGCTTTGGCGGTTTTCTTGGACGACAAAGCACCCACGGCGACTGCGGCTGCGGCTGATTTAAGAACCGAACGGCGATCGAACTTGTTCTGCGAATTTTTTCTACCTGCCATCGTTGACGTTACTTCCTTGTAAAGTCGACTTGCGAATCAGAATGCACCTAGATTTAAGTATCGTAATTACGCAGATCCCATGGCATCGAAAAAGCCGATTCCGCATGTTTGGCGGATCGCGCGGGCAGGCTTGAGACGAAGAATCCGATCCGTTCGAACAGGGAAACCCAAACGAAGGACGAGAGTTTGACGATTAAGAAAGCACTTACAGCGCGATGCAACTCTCCATACCGACATTGGTGATTGCTGGACGTTTTGGTGGGTAACTTCTGCCGGAAGTTTCCAAGACGCACGCAAGACCCAATTTCAGTAAGCGTTTAATCGAAAAAAGGGAGTCTTCTCATCGGCCTGGTAACTCTCGGCAAGAGTCACCCACTAAGAAGTAAGCATGCGCCCGAAAAGCGTGAAGCGTGAGACATGGCACGCAGAGACATAGTCAAATCAGGTCTAATGAGCCACTGGGTTTCAGCGGAACCATAGCTCATTTGCTACGGTTCACGCCCGTATAGCCCACGAACTTTCTCGAGCCTGATGCCACCCTCTGAATCGAAATCCGGAAGCGTTCCTACGACGACTTCTGTTGAACGTTCCTGACCATCTCGAATCAGAGTGACCAACACGCGAGAATTGGGTTCCGCTTTTTCTGCGACGCGATAAAGATCCTTAAACTCTTTGATTTCAATGCCATCCCAGCTTCGGATGATGTCGCCCCGTCGAATGCCCGCATTGTAAGCGGGTGAGCCAGTCCGAATGTCGCTCAATTTTGCACCATCAAGATCTGGCAATTGCATTTGTAACACGTCATCAAAATCAACCTCAGCAGGCATCGCACCCAAATAGCCTCGCGTTACCTTGCCATTGGTCAGTAATTGTTGGTAAACGAATTTTGCAGTTTCACTCGGAACGGCAAAACTAATTCCTTGAAATGTCTTTCCAAAAATCGACGTATTGATTCCGATCACTCGCCCTTGAGCATCGACAAGTGGGCCGCCACTGTTGCCAGGATTCACCGCCGCATCTGTTTGAAGCAGGCTTTGTTTTTGGTGCTGCGGATCACCCGGACGATCTTTGCCGCTAATGATCCCTGAGGTTACGGTTTGCTGAAAGCCGTAAGGACTGCCAATCGCCCAAACGATCGAACCGACATCGACTTCATCACTGTTACCCCAAGTCGCCGGTATAAGATTGGGCGCATTGATTTTCAGCACCGCCAAATCGCTCGTTGAATCAGTTCCAACCAACGAGGCTTCAAAACGCCGACGATCCGACAACTCAATCAGATATCGAGACGCATCCTCAAGCACATGGGTCAAAATGTATCCATTAGCCGACATAATGACGCCGGATCCCAAGCCGTTTCCATCTCTCGTCGACTTGATCGCGTTGACACTAACGACGCTGGGACGAATTCGCTGGGCAACGAGCTGGTAAGCTTGTGAGACGTTCGCGAGCGGAGCCTCGTCAAGCTGTGTCACGGCGTTCTCGTAAATCGCGCGAGTCTTTCCCCGCTCCGCCGCATAGTGATACTCTTCGACCAAGCGAGGACCAATGAACCACATTCCAAACATCAACGCAGCCGATGCCAGTAAAAAATAGAGCCCGTTTAAACCATGCGATTCTTGACGACGCGATTTCAGTTCAACACTTCGGCGTTCCGAACGACTCGAATTTGTGCCAGTCGAAGCTAAACCAGTGGTAGAAGTTTTCGTTCGCGGTTGAGCTGGAGCGTTGGAGTCTTTTGAAATCGAGGCTTCAACTTTGCGGGGCTGCACTCTATCCAAATCAGAATTTGGCCTGGGCAAAGGAGGCTGTGCACTACTGGCCAAAGCTCCTGTTTTTTCTTTTCTGGCAGATTCGGAACTGACAGGCTCTGACCTAACAGGATCTGAACTGTCAGGTTGTTTTTCGGTTAAACCCGAATCTGGCTCTGAGAAAATCACCTTGGGCCGTGTTGGTCTTGGCAACGGACCGGGAGCCTGCTTTTGTGCGGGTTGTCGCTCAAATTCAGGTTCCTCGCGCCCCGATTCCATGACGTCTGCTTTCCGTCTGCTATTCGAATGCCGACCAACTCCATCAACTGCTTCTTATTCTGAACTCTAAAGAAGCCCATCTATTAGTATACCCGTTCGCCTTCAAAACGGTTTAGGTAAAGCTAGATTGGTGGATGAGGAAATTGCTTGTTCTTCGCATTCTTGCCTTTAGCGTCGGTAAAAACAATACAAATCGAAAGGGATTCATAACTACGATTTAATTCAAATCTCTAAGCACATGAGAAAAGCTATCGTTTTTGTCCGCGTTTTGTTCCTTCAAAATGGCTTGAACACCATCTCGCCCAACTACCTGCCCCCAAGCAATCAACCATGCCGAAGCGTCAACTTCGTTCCAGCCAGGTGACTGATAACCCGCGGCACGGGCAAGTCCCAAACTTCGAATGTTGTTGTGAATCTGTTTCTGCTCAGCAGATTTTCCATTGAGTTCACACCAAACGTTCCATCGGATTAACTGCCCAACCAACTCGCGGGCGTCTTTTTGATTCCACTGAATCCCTGGAACAAACAAAGGCCCACCATTCCATGGAACTTCGTCAAGCATGCTGTCGAATTGAGATTGCTTAATCACTTCTTTCGCAACGCCGTCTGCGTCTCCCTGCTGGGCCATTGAACCAAGGTAACCCGCCGCCAAACGACGAGTCTGTTGATCCTTGGCTGCAAACATAACCGTCGTCAACTGATCCGAACCAAACGCGAGAATGGTTGGTGCAAGTGCCGTTTGAAGCTGTGGAACTTTTTGCGTCACGCTAATCACTTTTTCGGGATCGGCTTTGCTTGAATCCGAAGTCATCTTTTCAACGATCCGCATTCCAATCGGTCGGCCCAAAGCCGGGAACTGTTGAATCAAGCTCGCTTTCTCGATTAGACCATTAACCGTTCGCGTCATCGAAACGCGCGCGGCGGCTGCCCACGTACGCACGATCTGTTTTTGCTTCGTATTGGCGTGAACGTTAAGCAGGTACTCATCAACGTCTTGGCCACCAATCGCCGCCAAGGCAGCAATCGCCCAGCCCCGTTTGGGTAAGCTTTTATCTTTATCAACCACCTTTAGGAGATCAGCGATCATCTCTTCTCGCTTCTCATCGTTTTCCATCGCCAATTTGCGAATGTCTTTGATCGCCTGATCAGCCGTTTCCGAACTTTCAAGTTTGGCCAGCAAGTCATCCTGCGAGTAATTCGAAGTGGCTGTTGGTTCGTTCGCGAAAGCTGTTCCTGCCATCAGCATT
>CAYMFZ010000343.1:5883-6514 GCA_964389585.1 uncultured Pirellulaceae bacterium
CAGCATTGTTGCTGCGACCAAAACAACTAAAGCTTTCGGGCGACGAAAGGCCACCATTCCAATCAACCCAAAAAATCCAATTCCAATAAGCGTCCTCAATCCGAGACGCATGTTTCGATGGTCGGCTGCGATTTGTCGCTCGACATGATTCCAATCAATGGCACCGACTTTTAAAACGCCTTCTTTCTTTTGTCCTGGCCCAAATTTTTTCGCATCGTAACTCTCAGTGCCATTGCGATTGCGCGGAATTTTGAAATCAACAAAAGTCAAATTCTCGCTAGCGATGACTTGGCGAGGAAATTCACCATCGACAACTGTCAGCGTCATATCTTTCAATGACTCCAATCCTCGTTCGACCGTTTTCTTTCGTTCGTCGGCGATCGCAAGCATGTTTTCCTTGTCGACTTCGCCGCCTCGCAACCCGAGGTACTCTCCAACTCTCAACAGTTCTTTTTCTTGTTCTTCATGAGCCAGCGAAAGTTCACCACTGGAAACCGCCAACAAATCCGCTGCGAACAAGTCTTTCGCAACACCATTTTTAGGTTCAGGGTCACGACGAGTGGGAAGCGACTTTCGCATGTGTGGAGGAATGTCTTTTTCGGTTCCGCCGATGATTCGCAAAGGTAATGGT
>CAYMFZ010000344.1:0-1991 GCA_964389585.1 uncultured Pirellulaceae bacterium
CACATCCTAAATTACGCATCAGTCTGTACGAGTTGGTCAAGCATTTTCTGCTTGGCCAATTGCTTTGAATCCTTGAAGGTCTGCATCGGAGTTTTTCCGTAGCAGTAACGCCCGCTGTGCGGTCGTTCTTCGTTGTAGTATTTCATCCATTTGTCCAGATCGGTTTGCAGCTCCTCGATGCTTTTGTAAATCTTCTTTCGAAAAGCAACTTGATAGAATTCTTGCAGAATCGTCTTGTGAAAGCGTTCGCAGATTCCATTTGTCTGTGGTCTTCTTGCGCGTGTTTTTGTGTGGTCGATGTTTTCGACCGCCAAGTACAGTTGGTACTCGTGATGTTCCCGATTGCCACAGTACTCGGTTCCACGATCGGTGAGAATTCGCAGCAATGGAATCTCTTGTTCTTCAAAGAACGGAATGACTCGGTCGTTTAGCATGTCCGCAGCAACGAGGGCTGGCTTACGATCATAGAGCTTCGCGTCAGCGACTCTCGAGTAGGTATCAATGAAAGTCTGCTGGTAGATTCTTCCAACGCCTTTGATCGTTCCGACGTAAAAAGTGTCTTGTGACCCAAGATAACCGGGGTGTTCGGTCTCGATTTCGCCGTGTGCTTCTTTTTCAAGCTTGGCCTTTTCTAACGCCACGACTTGCGCTTCGGTGAGGACAAAGCCATCCTGCGCGCTTTTGGCCTCGAGTGCTTTGAGGCGTTTCTTCATGACCTCCAGATCGTGCCTGAGCCATACGCTACGGACTCCGCCAGGCGAAATTAGAATGCCCTTCTTCTTCAGCTCATTGCTGACTCGCACTTGCCCAAAGGCCGGTTGGTCGATCGCGATTGCAACCACCGCTTTCTCGACCTCTGGGTCGACACGGTTCTTGATAACGGGCTTCTTACGCGAGATCTCCTTGAGGGCCGCTTCGCCACCCTTGTCGTAGAGTTCTTTGAACCGATAGAAACTGTCCCTTGAGTATCCGAATAGCTTACAAGCCTCAGATACGTTGCCGAGCTTTTCAGCGAGCTTCAGCATGCCCAGTTTGTTCTTGATAATCTTTTGATCAGTTGTCATCTCAACACTCCTTTGAAGTTCGAAAGATTTTGGGGCGAATGACTCGATTCGCTTAGCGCGAATCTCCTCATCCGCCCCAAAATCAATTATAAAGAATGTCAGATTAAGTCTCGACTACTTCAACAAATTCTCAATGTTGACTCAAAGAGTCGTCATATTAAACTTAATCAAGCTGCTCAATTGGACTCAACATCCTCGCTCAGCAGTGCAACCGTTTGCTTTAAGAGACTCAGTGAACGGTTGCTTTTCCCATATACAAGTTCTCTTCTTTCGCCGCGCGAGGAATTCTCCGAAACGCGGCCTTTCTTTGTGAGCTTACACGAAAGATTGCAACCTTGGACGTTTGCTCGGAACAGGTCTTTGCATCGCTTAACAACTTTGAATTTGATGTCTTCGCTTCCAAAAGAAATCGTTGAGACGCTTCGAAAACATCCCAAGGGGCTTGTCGTTCCAACAAGATTTGCCGATGGACATGGCGTCGATGCTGTCACGTTTTACCGCGCCGAAGAAATTCCGAGCGTAACTCTCTGGGTTTCGATGGACAACTATATCGACAACTACGACGAGACCGAATCCAACACCGGGTTGCACTATGGCATTGAAGCATTTGATTTGCTTTCGCGTGTTCCAGGATACCGAGCGTTTGGGATTTTGGTTTGGCTTAGGACGTGCAATGAGTTTGCGACTTGCGATGACGATCACTGTGTACTTCGCTCCTTTCCTTCGGTGACTTTGCAAGATGTGCTACAAAGTCCTGAGCTATACATCAACGCTGGATGGTATCCTGATCGAGTTGAGAATAAATTGGTTCGACCATGGTCAGATCCGTTGTACGACGGCGTCGTGGCCGTCGAAGACCCTTGGAGTTGATTCTGCCAAAATTCTTGGCGATCGTGATTCTCCGACTTTGACTTACTCGATTACCTA
>CAYMFZ010000344.1:2028-6490 GCA_964389585.1 uncultured Pirellulaceae bacterium
GAAGCAGTCCATACGACCAATCAGCCCAGAGAGTTGTCATGGCTCCAATCACGAAGTCGCGAAGCGGATAGCGAACAGTTGAGCGGGCACCAATCACAACGGCAACAACTACAAAAGGATAAATTCAATGTCAGAAGTTGCGATGCTGTGCTGGGATAGACCTAACGAGAATAAATTTCACATCGTTGAGCAAGCAGGTGGTCCTGAGGCTGCTCAGGTCTATTTTCACCTAATGCAAGGGAAACGTCTAACCGAGGCCGACCTTGAACCACTCGTTTTTTCTGGCAAGGAAGTTTCGGGTGGAGTTTGGCCTGATTTTGTTGACCTCACAGCAGGGCTTTATTTGCATAGCCCGAAGTTGGTCGAAACTCTGACGGCATCCTGTGAATCATCTGACGAAGCCTATCAGTTTTTCAAGCCGCGTTGGAATTCAAAACCAAATGGCTTACCGAACTACAAAATTTGCAACCTGCTTGACTTGCGTCGTGACGCATTTATTGAGGACAAGGTGATGTTAACTCCTGACGATCCAGAAGCCTCACAAGGTCGAGTTTCGATTGTGGACAAAGCAAAAGTTGATGGTGCGAAAAACTTGATAAGGCTTAAAGCCGGGCGGGTTATCGCAGTTCAACCTCTTCTTGGCATATTGATGGAGCAGGGTCCGACTGGGATTTGGTTCCGCAATCGCGTTCGCTGGTCTGGTTGCGCATTTCAAAGTAGTGCCTTCGACGACATCTGGATGAGGATGACAACCCATTAGTCCCGCTTTATGACAGGCGTAGAGTATTTCCAAATTCAAGACGACCGTTGTCGCTTTCGCAGCATTGGGCTCCCAGTAGTCGAAGTCAGGATGATCGACAAGCCTTTGAATGCGTTCCAATACTTAATTGGAATGATCACTAAGAATCTCAAATCCAAGATCGCTCATCGCAAGTGCGTTTTTGCGTTTCATATTTGCTCCTTTTAAAACGATTTACCACGGCGGAGTCTTCTCGATCCAACAGGTACTCAGTAGTCTTCGGTGAGGGCAGCAGAAAAAAGAAAGCCACCCATATCTGGGTGGCTTAAATTACTGTTTTGGAGTCTATCTTCAAACAGAATTGCTTTTGAAATCGTTTTGATGAAAATGCGTCATTTGTTTGAGGGCATCCATCATCGCTTGTCCGGGATCTGGATTGATTGCCCGATAAACATCTGGCCATCGTATGTCATTTCCCGAATGTGCTTGCCTTCCAAGAACCCAAGCCTGAAATTGCTCTATGAATTCTCGGTCCTGTTTCTCATCCTGCGTTTCACGAAAAGCAATCCAACCTTCAACAAAAGCATTGAGCAGGTAAATGTCCTTGCCAAGATATAAACTTGGTTTTTTGGCCAAGGGTTCGACAAAGTCATGGAAGTACCGACCTTCGCCTGTTGGACTTGGAATTCCAACAGGTTCTAAATCAACCAATTCCCCAGCGTCCATTTTGAACGCTGACAATTCTGAAAGGAATAGCTCGAACGCCGCATCAGCATTGTCCGCTCTAAGTCGAAGGATTCCGTGCCAACCAATCGTTGCAGCAATCTGAGTTTTCTTGGACAGCCAGTTTTGGAACTGGTGGAAGAAATTTGCAGAACTGATGTCTTTCTGCCTTGCCACTGCGCTGGAATTTAGCCAGCCCTGAACAAAGTTGAAGTACTGAAAAACGCTTTTGCCAACCAAGTCTCCAGGAACTTGCCCCTGTTCAATTTGATCCACTAAATCGGTCATTCTATTGGCCTAAATTCTTTCTCAACCATTGTCGCGCCGGGTTGCACTTCAAATTATTTAATCCAATCGTCGTGCGGTGTGCCATTTGGGTTGAAATTGTCAACTACAACTCCGTCGACCAAAACACCCGTATGAGTTCCGTTCGTGGCAATTGTATCGTTGCCAATCAATACGGGAATCTATGTTTTTCAGCCGTCTTCACGAGAAGATTGATATCAACGAGCACTGGACGATTTAGCCGCTGAAATCACAAGACACTCTGGTGAACAAAATTCACACAAGCACGTAACTTTTTTCTGGAATGTTTGTCACTGGCTCGCTCTATTCGAGAAAGAGTTGGGTAGCGACTGAGTTGTTTGGTCGTTTGATTAACAAATTGTTTTCAGAGGGAAACACCATGAAGAAATTTACCTTAATGGCAGCGATGTTCGCTGTATTGCTCGCATTTTTGAGCAACAGTTCTTACGGGCAAGAACTTGAAGTGTCGGCCTTTTCAGGCTCGCACTCGACACTGCTCTATTCATTCGATTCGACGAACATTGACGAGCCTGTCGCTCTTGATCTGTATGACGAACAAGGATTTGTGGAAACAGTCGTCATGGATTCAATGGGGCTGGCAGAGTCCAGCTTTTCGCAATTGCTTATCGCAGATGTATACGGCACAGAATCCGGTGCGAGTATAGGAACGGTAATAATCGGTTCTGACAGCGATGAGGAGGAAATGGAATCGACAGATTTGTATGATCTGCCTGATGCCGTGCAGCAACGAATCCTCGAAATTCAAGGCCCGGGATTCGAGGTGCATCATCCACATGACTTTGGGACATTCGATAACGATGAAGGGCTACTTCCCGAAGATGGAGACTACACCGAAATCTATGTAACAGGACAAACTGGAGACAGCAGAAGACTGGTATTCGAACGTGGATCTGGGACACTGTACTACACTTCAGATCATTACGAAAGTTTCGAGGAAGTTGAAAACCCTTGGACCTTGACAGATCCTAGCCAACTGCCATTTTGAGAATTGTGGATACCATGAGCGACATTTCAGAAAGGCAAAGTCAGAGGAATCGGCTCTTGGAGCAGGCAGGCTGGTCTTGCCTTGGAAAAAGTGACAAGAAACAAGTGTTCACAGACTTTGTTAAGGCGCGGGAATTCTCTCGAAAACGTGAAGAAGCGATTTCGTACCCGGCTCAAAATGTTCACTACGATATGAAATTGGTTGATTCGACTGGGCAGGATGTTCAAACTCAGATTAACCATTCAATTCGGCGAGCTGTCATTGGTTTTTTTCGCCTTAAATTTCCAGATGAAAAGTGCATATGGCTAGACATCAATCATCCCAGTTACGAATTTACGCCCAGCAAACTGTCGTCATCGGAATCGTTGGAGCCATGGCCAGTTCCATTGATTCCACTTGTCGATTTTATAGTCGTGAGCGATAGAAGTTTTTCACAAGGACTGTTCGCAAATCCCAAAAAAACAAAGCTCGTTGTTTTTGGATCGGATTTCGTGAATTGGATGCTCGAAAAGTTTCCGCTGATTCCTACTGAAATTGCAAATTGATAATGGCTGACTGTTGTTTCAAATTTGGCCCTGACGCAATCGTCAGGGCTTTTTTCTTTTTGCATGATGAGTTTAAAAAGCCATGTCCATTGAGCGTCTTTGGAGTCGATTGAAAAAGGTTTGTCGCGGTTCGAGAATGAGACCTTTCATTTGAACGAGCCTGTTTCAGAAGCCGCAATTGCTACTTTTGAGAGTGAATATGAAATTGAATTGCAAGCTGACCTTGAGGATCCCGTCGGAGTGGTGTTGGGAAAAAGCGGCTCGCGGAACCGAAGGCCAACCTCGTCCATGGGGTGCCAGTTCGTACTTGGGCACGTTTCAGAATTTTGTTCACGTGGCTCGCGAAAACGCCGCCAGTGTCGTTGCCTATCCGAACACGAGAACGGCATTCGGATGTGAGCAGATGATTGGCAATGTCTCCGAGTTTTGCCTTTCGATCGAAGGCCATGACGAAGATCAGGCTCAGTTGACATCCGGCCTGTGTCTTCCAACCCCTTCAACGAAGCAATTGACTGCCGAGAGTCTCATAGCGCTGCGCGGAAGTTGCTTTCTGCGCACTGATCCCGCACGAATGATCTGCAGTCACCGCAGACGATTGTCGGCTGGTCGTCGCAAGCGTTGGACAAGTCGCCTGGTTTTGACTTTTCATGTAGCGTCATGAACCACGGCGTTGGAGTTGTTTACAATGCCCGCGAGGCTGTAAAATAGCGATCAGCACGGTGACGATTGATGCTTGCGACGAAACAATCCCTAGAACTTAAACGGAACACCGTGCGAGTCAGTTTTTTCACTGGTCGAGTTGAGATAACCTATGGACAGACCGACTGATATCTTTGAATGGCTCGATATTGTTCGCAACCGTCGATCCATGTTCGTGCAATCGGTTTCTGATCTCGAACAGATGATTCACGGCTATTACACGGCTCTCGGAGTTCATGGTATCCACGAAAACGTTCCGAAAATTGGCCAAGGCCATTTTGGCGTTTGGCTACGCCAGAGGACTGGTTGGTCGCTGAGTCGCGGTTGGGCAATCGCCATTACTGAGAACACGGACAACGAAGTTGATGAACAGTTCCGGCATTTTTTTTCCTATGTGGAGGAGTATCGCAAGATCCAACCAGTCACGATCGCGACAGTTCGACT